>NZ_VMMT01000031.1:0-4344 GCF_013277355.1 Streptococcus sp. 1343 | reverse complement strand
ACAAAAGCCAAACATTTGATAATCGATAGCCGTCGCTTAATCGAACGATGGAAAAAGGAAGGGAAATCAAATAGAGAAATCGCCTCTTTACTTGGAAAAGCTCCTCAAACTATCCATACTGAAATCAAGCGTGGGACAGTCCGACAATGTCTTGGAAAAGGACGCTTTAAAGAGGTTTATTCTGCCGACTATGCTCAACAGTCTTATGAAAATAATCGCAAGCGCTCGGTCAAGAAATCAAGATTGACCAAGGAGCTGAAGGAAAAGATTCTCCACTATCATAACCAAAAATTTTCGCCTGAAATGATGGTCAAGGCTAAGGGCGTTAACGTGGGAATTTCTACCATCTACTACTGGATCCATCATGGAAAATTAGGATTGTCAAAACAGGATCTGCTCTATCCTAGAAAAGGAAAATCTGTTAAGAAACAAGCTAGCACCAATTTTAAACCCCCTGGTCAATCTATCGAACAGCGTCCTGAAGCTATCAATCTGCGATTGGAGAATGGGCATTATGAGATTGATACGGTTCTGCTTACAAGGGTGAAAAATTATTGTTTACTGGTCTTAACTGATCGAAGGACTAGGCATCAAATTATCCGATTGATTCCAAATAAAAGTGCTGAGGCGGTCAATCAGGCTTTAAAACTCATCTTAAAACAAGACAAGATTCTGTCCATCACGGCAGATAATGGTACAGAATTTAACCGCTTGTCTGATGTATTTTCTGAGGAACATATCTATTATGCGCACCCCTATGCCTCTTGGGAAAGGGGAACTGATGAGAATCACAACAGGCTCATTCGGAGATGGTTACCTAAGGGAACTAAGAAAACGACTCCCAAAGAAGTCGCATTCATCGAAAATTGGATTAATAACTATCCTAAAAAATGCTTGAACTACAAATCACCCAGAGAAGACTTCTTCATGGCTAACTTGAACTTGAAATTTGGCCTTGGGGAATTTCTTCAAACCACATCAGCTTGGTCAGTTCTACCTGCGACCTCAAAACTTGTGCTTTGGTCAAGCTGGGTTTAGTTTCCTAGTTTGCTCTTTGATTTTCATTGAGTATAAGATTGCAGATAAAACGATAACAATCATAGGACACAGCAGAGCCAATGTTGGTCGAAGAATAGCCCCCTAATCGCTTATTTTATGGCAAAATGAAATAAAAACTAAACATTTTGTTGAGGAAGGCAAATCAATTCCTCACAATGTTCGAGAAAGAAGGGCGGACTATTCCAACTTCAACCCACTATAAAGCAGACTTACAAGATAGGGAACCCATCTCCGATAATATAATATATAGTAGAATGAAAACTGCACAATTTGATTGGGGAATTCAAACTAATTTCTCACAATGTTTGAGAAAAAGGGTCTATTATTTCAACTGCAACCTACTATAGCCCATTAAAGTTGGAATAACCCACTGAGACTTTTAAACCACTGCTGGAGAGGAGTTTGTGTCGATTTTCTTTCATTTCCCTGAAAAATCAAAAAGAGAGAACCAATCTGATCCTCTCTTACTTATAAATGGTGCTCACTCAAATGTTAAAGGAGCTATTTCTTAGAGATAAAGGAATTTGAATACAGCTACTGCCGCAATTGCTGCTGCAATAGGTGCTACTACTGGTACCCAAGAATACCACCATTTTGAATCGCCTTTATTCTCACCAAGAACTGATTTCGGAAGGAAAGCATGAAGGAGACGTGGCCCCAAGTCACGAGCTGGGTTCAAGGCAGGTCCTGTAGGTCCTCCAAGTGATGTTACCAAAGCCATAACGAGGAATCCAAGTGCCAAGTGAGCCACAGAAAGTCCTGAAGCAGTGTGTGGAGCCACCTGTGCTTTAATAGCCAAGTCAGAAAAATCAACTGTCTGTCCTGCTTGTGTTGCCATTTGTTTCATGTATTGAAGCACTTCAGCACCAAAGAAGTTTTTAGTCAAACCGAGAGCTGCAAAGAACAAAACAAATGAACCAACAAACTCGTTTACAAAACCATTAACAGTTGCTGCATAGCGACTTTCTTTTGTACCATGGTCAATACTTGAAATAGTTGAGAAAGTTCCCAAGATGTTATTTGGGTTTTCAGTTTTCAAGTAGAATGGACGGTGTGTTGCCACAACTAAGGCTTGACCAAAGATAGCCCCCAAGACTTGCGCGATAATGTAAGGTACCACTTGTGCCCAAGGGAAAAGACCGCTAACTGCAAGTCCTAGAGTGAAAGCAGGGTTGATGTGGTTCCCAGATACGTTACCAAACATCAAGGCTGGGATCATAACCCCCATACCATAACCAACAGCGATGACGAGCCAGCCACTTTGGTGACCTTTCGTACCTTTAAGTTCAACGTTGGCAACTGCACCATTCCCAAGAATGATCAAAATGGCAGTTCCCAAAAATTCAGTGGCATATTTCAGTGCCCATGTGAAATCCATTTGCTAGATTCTCCTTAAAATTTTTTAGATATTCTTTATTCTATCAATTTTTACCCTATTTAGCAACTGATTTCTGGAAATATTTTTAAAAAAATAGGATTCAGAGTTTCCCAGTCTAATGAACTTGTAAGCGTTTTTAATCTTCTCGAAAGACCTCGTTCTCAAAACCAGGAAAAAGCCCACATCTGTGAGCTTTTCCTTGTTCCTAGATTCTAAAATCTATTATTTTTCATCTTCTTTTTTCTTGAAGAATCCTAATCCTAGACCAGCTAATAAGGTCATGATACCAGCGCTAGCCAAGGTAGCATTCGCTTCTGGACCTGTGTTTGGCAATTCCTCTCTTTTATTTGTCTCAGAAGTCGGAACTTCTGGGTCTGGACTCACTGGAATTTCAGTTTTTGGAGTACCTGGTTCTGGAGTTAGCTCTGGTATTGGAGTCTCTTGATTTGGTAGTTCTGGGTTTGGTGTCGGAACACTTGGATGCTCTGGATTTGGTTGTGGGTTTGGTTTGTCTGGAGTCGGTTCACCTGGAGCACCTGGTTCCTGAGGACTTGGAATTTCTGGAATTGGTTTTTCTGGTCTTGATAAACGGTCATACCTTACCAAAATAGTCGTACCTTTTGAATCTGCTGTTACTTCTGCATTCGATACTTTTGGTAAATCTGGTTTACCATAATTTTCAATTTCTGGCGATACGACTTCGTCCCAGTTGCCTGTTGTCCATTCACCTTCTGTCACGACTTTCGTCACTTTATTACGCTTGTTGGTTCTTGTTAATTCAACTGTTTGCGTAACTGGGCTAGCTACTTCTGTTGTTTCATCAGTCGCATCTACATACTTGATGGTACGGGTAACAGTTTCGCTTTCTTTAATATCTTCTGTAGCTTGCGGATATTTCACTACTTCGGTTGTATCTGTAGTTGTTGATGTTACAGTTGCTTCCGCTACAGTTGCCTTATCTGGGGCGTCATAGTTGGTTACAGTTGGAGAATCTTGAGAACCCCATGTACCTGTTGACCAGTCTCCTTCTGTTACTTTACCTGTCACTTTGTTACGCTTGTTGGTTCGCGTTAAGGTGACGGTTTGCGTAACTGGGCTACCTACTTCGGTTGTTTCATCAGTCGCATCTACATACTTGATGGTACGGGTAACAGTTTTGCTTTCTTTAATATCTTCTGTAGCTTGCGGATATTTCACTACTTCGGTTGTATCTGTAGTTGTTGACGTTACAGTTGCTTCTGCTACAGTTGCCTTATCTGGGGCGTCATAGTTGGTTACAGTTGGAGAGTCTTGAGAACCCCATGTACCTGTTGACCAGTCTCCTGCTGTTACTTTACCTGTCACTTTATTACGCTTGTTGGTTCTTGTTAGTTCAACTGTTTGCGTAACTGGGCTACCTACTTCTGTTGTTTCATCAGTCGCATCTATATACTTGATGGTACGGGTAACAGTTTTGCTTTCTTTAACATCTTCTGTAGCTTGTGGGTATTTCACTACTTCGGTTGTATCTGTAGTTGTTGATGTTACAGCTGTTTCCGCTACAGTTGCCTTATCTGGAGCGTCATAGTTGGTTACAGTTAGAGAGTCTTGAGAACCCCATGTACCTGTTGACCAGTCTCCTGCTGTCACGACTTTCGTCACTTTATTACGCTTGTTGGTTCGCGTTAAGGTGACGCTTTGCGTAACTGGTGTTGCCACTTCTTTTGTTTCGTTGGCTTTATCGACATACTTGATGGTACGGGTAACAGTTCTGCTTTCTTTAACATCTTCTGTAGCTTGTGGGTATTTCACTACTTCGGTTGTATCTGTAGTTGTTGATGTTACAGCTGTTTCCGCTACAGTTGCCTTATCTGGGGCGTCATAGTTGGTTACAGTTGGAGAGTCTTGAGAACCCCATGTACCTGTTG
>NZ_VMMT01000030.1:0-7725 GCF_013277355.1 Streptococcus sp. 1343 | reverse complement strand
CAAGATTTTACCAGCTTGTCCGATATTTCTGCGACTCATTTTGAACAACTTCATATCATGACAATAGTTCACAGTGATCTCCAAAGAAACAATTCTCCCTTGACTTGTGACAATCGCTTGAGCCTTCATAGCGTGGCATTTCTTTTTACCAGAATCATTCGCTAATTGTTTTTTAGGGCGATGGATTTTTACTTCCGTCGCATCAATCATTACCGTGTCCTCAGAACTGAGAGGAGTTCTTGAAATCGTAAAACCACTTTGAACAAGAGTTACTTCAACCCATTGACTCCGATGGGTTAAGTTGCTTTCGTGAATACCAAAATCAGCCGCAATTTCTTCATAAGTTCGATATTCTCGCACATATTGAAGTCGCCATAAGAAGGTCTTCTAAGCTTAGTTTAGGTTTTCGTCCCCCTTTTGCGTGTTTACCTTGATAAGCTGTTTTCAATACAGCTCACATCTCTTCAAAAGTCGTGCGCTGAACAGCAACAAGGAGCTTAAATCGTGTATCAGTTAGTTGTTTACTTGCTTCATAATTTTATTGTATCATATTTTTGTTTCACAGGAAGTCTATTATATTTAAGGATATTTGAAAGCTGTATTTTAGAAAAACAATTATGGAGTTTTGATATTTTCTTAGTTTCAAACAAGCATGTTATAATAAAGCTATGGCATATAGTACAGATTTTAAACATCGAGAATTAGATTACATCAAAGAGGGGCACAGCCATGTCGAGGCAGCCAAGGTTTTTGATGTTGGCGTCAGAACTCTCTTCATGTGGGAAAAGAAAGACGTGAACAAGGACACTCATACTAAACTAAAATAAAAAAGCATTATATAGTAGTAATATGAAATCAACTAAAGAAGAAATCCAAGCTATCAAAACACTTTTAAAAGACTCTAGTACAGCTAAATATCATAAACGCCTTCAAATCGTTCTATTTCGTCTGATGGGTAAATCTTATAAAGAGATTATAGAGCTTTTAGGCTGTAATCAAACAACGATTTGGCCAACTGTAAAAAAATATGAGGAGTTCGGACGCGATTCTCTCCTTCAAGAAACACGTGGTTGTCGTAACCATGCATATATGACAATTGAGGAAGAGAAAGCCTTTCTTGCCCGTCATTTGAAGGCTGCAGAGGCAGGAGAATTTGTTACAATTGATGCCTTATTTCAGGCTTATACAAAGGAGTTAGGTCCTTCCTACACATGTGATGCCTTTTATCAACTCTTGAAGCGCCATGGTTGGCGAAATATTAGGCCACGTCCAGAACATCCCAAGAAAGCAGACGTTCAAACCATTGTCGCGTCTAAAAATAAAATCTCAATTCAAGAAGACAAGAAAGCGCTTTAAAACCAGTAGGCATTTTCGTAAGGTTCGCTTGATGTACCAAGATGAGGCTGGTTTCGGTAGAATCAGTAAACTGGGATTTTGTTGGGCTCCAATGGGAGTAGGTCCACATGTCCATAGTCACTATATACGAGAATTTCGCTATTGTTATGGAGCTGTTGATGCCCATATTGGAAGATATCATGAATCAACTTCAAGATGTTATACAAGGACTGGAGAAGGAGGTGATAAAGTCCATCGTTAATCGGAGATGGAATAGAATGCTTTTTGAAAGCAGATGAGTATTAGATTATGAAGCAGAGCTGGAAGACGCTGAGATTTTAGGAAAGTTTTGGAATAAGGAAGGTTACTATATTATAGTTTATAACAATGCTAAAAAAGCCCCTGAACTGTTCAAGGTAGAGTTCTCTGAGTGGAAGCGTATGCATATAGGGGAGACATATTAGACAGCGTTAGGGGGATACACTTACTTTTAAGTATCAAAAAAATAAGCACTTCCGTAATTGGAAATGCTTGTTTTTTGATATGTTTAGACTCTTATACTCAATGAAAATCAAAGAGCAAACTAGGAAACTAGGAAACTAGCCGCAGGTTGTTCAAAGCACTGCTTTGAGGTTGTAGATAAGACTGACGAAGTCAGTTACATATATCTACGGCAAGGCGACGTTGACGTAGTTTGAAGAGATTTTCGAAGAGTATTAGTCTTTATTTTCGTATGGCAAGATCAAGTTCAAGATGATTCCTGTCATGGCTGAAAGAGCAGTACCTGAAAGTGTAACTGGACCAAGTTTAAGGACAGCTCCTCCAAGTCCAAGAACCAACATAGCACTTGCGATGATGAGGTTTCGCATTTGAGCGAAATCAACACGTTCTTTAATCAAGACTTTCAAACCATTGCTGGCGATAACCCCATAGAGAAGGATTGACATACCACCAAGTACAGCGTTTGGAATAGTTGAAATCAAGGCAGTGAATTTACCAAGGAAGCTGAGGGCAATCGCGATGAAGGCAGCGTTACGGATAACTGAGACAGAAGCGATACGAGTCATACCGATAACCCCTGTATTTTCTCCGTAAGTTGTATTGGCTGGTCCACCAAGGAAGGCAGAAACAGAAGTTGCGATACCGTCACCAAGAAGAGTACGGTGAAGACCTGGTTCTTTTAAGAATTGACGGCCACAGATTTGACCCAAAACAGTATGGTCTCCGATATGTTCAGAAATTGTTACGATAGCGATTGGCAAGATAGCGATGGCTTCTGGACCAAAGTAAAGATTGTATTCTTTAAAGGCACCACCTGTGTTAAATGGCAAGTAGAAACCAGGAATTTCAAACCAGTTAGCTTTAAGAACTGGTGTAAAGTCAACCAAGCCAAGAGTTAGTGCGAAGAGGTAACCACCGATAATGGCAAAGAGAAATGGAATGATTCGTAGGAATCCTTTTCCCTTTGTATTGATAAAGGCAGCAATCAAGAAAGTAACAACTGCTACAAGAGCATTTTTCCAGTTTCCATCAGCTACAAGACCAGCGTTGGTAACAGCTGAACCTGCAAGTCCAAGACCGATAACGATAATCATAGGTCCGATGATGATTGGTGGCAAGAGTCTATCAATCCATTTTGTTCCTACAAATCGGATGCTGGTAGCAACAAGGACATAGACCAAACCAGTCAAGATAACTCCAGTTTGAGCAGCAGATATATCTCCTCCCATTTCCTTCATAGCTAGTGACATAGCTGTGATAAAGGCGAATGAAGAACCTAGATAAACTGGAACTTTAAAACCAGTAGCAATCATGTAGATGAGTGTTCCAACACCTGAAGCAAAAAGGGCAACAGATACAGGCATTCCCAAAATCAAGGGTACCAAGATGGTCGCACCAAACATGGCGAAAACGTGTTGGAAGCTAAGGAGAGTTCCTTTTCCAGTCGAAGGACGTTGGTCAACGTCTAGTAACAAATCAACAGTTGATTCTTGTTTCATATAAACCTCACTTTTGGGCATCAAAAAAGAGCCCATTATTTTACAGCAATAGGCCCTCAGAGTAAGACTTCTCTAAAATCTAGATTTTAGAGAGTTTCAAGTATTTCTGCGTCTTCGTCACCTCACGGGATGACATTAAAAACCTTTGCTTAGGATAGTATAGCAGAAAAAAATGATTTTGTAAATCATTTTTTCCCGAGCCTAAAAATAAGAGAGCGAGGATGACTTTGTAAACATTTTTTACTAAAAAATTTAAAGCGGGCGTTTGTTGGGCATGCCAGCCTTTCTCGGATATTTATTTGGTGTTTCTTTTTTCTTTTCCACCACTGTGATATAACGCGGATTTCCATTTGGTAGGGCGTAGTTGAGATTGTCTTCGACTTTACTGAAGAGGAGGTTGAGGGCATTCTTAGCTTCTAATAACTCCTCAGGAGCATTGCTGGCCTTGAGTGCCAATAGTTTTCCGCCAACTTTAAGGTAAGGAATTGTCAATTCAGATAAGACCTGCATACGGGCAACCGCACGAGCTGTTACAAAATCATATTGAGCACGGAAGTTTTTGTCTTGTGCCAAGTCTTCTGCACGTCCATGGTAGAAATGAACATCGTCCAAATCCAGTTCTTGAGCCAAGAGTTGTAGGAAGTTGATGCGCTTATTGAGTGAATCAATAATGGTCACATCTAACTGAGGATAGAGAATTTTCATTGGTAGACTAGGAAATCCTGCCCCAGCCCCGATATCAAGCAATTTGATATTTTCATTGGGAATCAAACCTTGAAGAATGGGTGCAATCGAATCGTAAAAATGTTTGAGATAAACTTCTTCCTTGTCCGTAATCGCCGTCAAATTAATCTTCTCATTCCACTCGACTAAGAGTTCAAAATAACGTTCAAATTGTTTTTTTTGCTGGTCCGAAAGTGGAAGATTTTGCTCGGCAAGCAAGTTGTAAAATGTTTCTGGTTTCATAGTTATTTCCTTCTTTAGTATCATCTTATTTTACCACAATCATTAAAAATTTGATATACTGGTACTAATCTAAAAGTAGAAAGGACTTATATCATGACTTGGATTATTCTTGGAGTTATCGCTCTTGTTGTTATTTTTGTGATTGTTAGCTATAACGGTTTGGTTAAGAATCGTATGCAAACAAAGGAGGCTTGGAGCCAAATTGATGTTCAGTTGAAACGTCGAAATGACCTCTTGCCAAACTTGATTGAGACTGTAAAAGGTTATGCTAAATATGAAGGTTCTACCCTTGAAAAGGTGGCAGAACTACGTAACCAAGTGGCGGCAGCGACTTCACCAGCAGAAGCTATGAAAGCCAGTGATGCCCTCACTCGTCAGGTTTCAGGTATTTTTGCAGTTGCAGAAAGCTATCCAGATTTGAAAGCTAGTGCTAACTTTGTTAAATTGCAAGAGGAGTTGACAAACACAGAAAATAAAATTTCTTACTCTCGTCAACTCTATAACAGTGTTGTCAGCAACTACAATGTAAAATTAGAGACTTTCCCAAGCAACATTATCGCTGGAATGTTTGGATTTAAAGCAGCAGATTTCCTTCAAACACCAGAAGAGGAAAAGGCAGTTCCTAAGGTTGATTTTAGCGGTTTAGGTGACTAAGATGCTGTTTGATCAAATTGCAAGCAATAAACGAAAAACGTGGATTTTATTGCTGGTATTTTTCCTACTCTTAGCTCTTGTTGGTTATGCGGTTGGTTACCTCTTTATGCGGTCTGGGATTGGTGGTTTGGTTATCGCACTGATTATCGGCTTTATCTATGCCTTGTCCATGATTTTTCAATCAACAGAGATTGTCATGTCCATGAACGGGGCGCGTGAGATTGATGAACAAACGGCACCAGATTTCTACCACGTAGTGGAAGATATGGCTATGGTCGCTCAGATTCCTATGCCCCGTGTTTTCATCATTGATGATCCAGCCTTAAATGCCTTTGCGACAGGTTCTAACCCTCAAAATGCGGCGGTTGCTGCGACTTCAGGTCTACTAGCTATCATGAATCGTGAAGAACTAGAAGCTGTTATGGGACATGAAGTCAGTCATATTCGTAATTATGATATCCGTATTTCGACTATTGCAGTTGCCCTTGCTAGTGCTATCACCATGCTTTCTGGTATGGCAGGTCGTATGATGTGGTGGGGTGGAGCAGGTCGCAGACGAAGTGATGATGACCGAGATGGAAATGGTCTTGAAATCATTATGCTAGTGGTTTCCCTACTAGCTATTGTACTGGCACCTCTCGCTGCAACCTTGGTTCAGCTCGCTATTTCTCGTCAGAGGGAATTTCTGGCAGATGCATCTAGTGTCGAGCTGACTCGCAATCCCCAGGGAATGATTAATGCCCTAGATAAGTTGGACAATAGCAAACCTATGAGTCGCCACGTCGATGATGCTAGCAGTGCACTTTATATCAATGATCCTAAGAAAGGGGGAGGGTTCAAAAAACTCTTTTATACCCACCCACCTATCTCAGAACGGATTGAACGTTTAAAACATATGTAAAATGAAGGCTGGAAAAAGTCTTTAAAATCTGAAAAACGCATAATATCAGGTGTGAAAACTTGATATTATGCGTTTTATTATGGGAAGATTTACTTCTTTTTCTCCTAAAATTGTGTTTTTGCCCCACATATTTGCGATGTTGAAAATTTATAAATCTTGAAAATTAACTAGCTCCAAACCGTGTTCTGTTAAGCGATAGATGATTGAACAGATCTCTTTTAAGAAACAACGGTCATGCGAAACAGTGATGAGACCACCAGGATAAGTGGCAAAGAGTTTTCTAATTTCGGGTTGAGAAGTTGGAGAAAAGTTTCGTGTGGGTTCATCCAGCAGGAGAAAGTTTGGTTTGCGCAGGACTAAATCCAAAAGCAGGAGTTTTCCCTGTTGTCCGCCAGATAAGGAGCGAATTTGATGCTGCATTTCTGGATAACTGAAATTGAGACTAGCTAGGTGAGATTGGATTTTCTGTAGTTCCTCTTTTTCCCCAGTTTTACTGAGATAGGCTATTGGGGATAAATCCAATTGCAGTTTTTTGTGGTAATCTTGTGGCATAAAACCAAGTGAAATCTCTCTTTTATCATTCAGAAGTCTCTGTAACTTGGCTAACAGAGTTGATTTCCCAACACCATTTGGCCCGATAATACCGATTTTTTCTTGGCCACGGACAGTTAGTTGTAGTTTTTGAACCAAAACTCGGTCGTCAATGGACAAATTTTCTTTTTCCAGTTGGACTAAGACTTTAGAAGCTGGTAATGGTTGGATGTCTGAAAAGAAAAGTTGGATTTGTTCCTCTTCAAGTGGCTTTTGAGTCATGGACTGAGCTGCCTTTTCGTAGCGTTTTTCTTGTGAGAGGACAGTTTTCATCTTTTTAGCCAATAGGCGACCGGCAGTACTGTCTTTGGTAGCTCGAAGAGCAGTTTCTACATTTTGTTTAACTCGTTGATGTTTTTCCATGGTTTTATCGTAGGCTCTTTGGTCGTTGGCTGCTTGCTGGGTTTGTCTGGCAAAATTAGCCTTTCTCTGCTCACTATAACTATCATAGTCTAAATGCTCTACTAGTGTTTCTGCTTCTTTACGGTGCTTGACCAGTCGCAAGTGAACAATAGTGTCTGCCGTTTCAGAAAGAAAGTCCTCATCATGGGAAATGAAAATAACGGTTTGCCGAATCTTACGCATTTGACCTTTTAGCCAATCAACCGTCTCAAGATCCAAGTCATTTGAAGGTTCATCTAAAAATAGAATCTCAAAAGGTTTGGCTAACTCATGGATGAGCTGAATTTTCAAAGCTTCACCCCCTGATAGACTACCAATCTCTTGGTCGCTTGCGAAACGATTGCTATCAAAATGCAATTCCTCAGCTAAACGATAGAGGACACTGTAATCTAAATCAATAGTATCTAAAAAGAAGTAGTCGTGTAGAGTTCTATTTTTCAGGTCCTCAGGAAGTTTTTGAGGAATGTAGGCTATTGATTGATAATCAGATTGAATGTCTCCCCCGATAGTGAAATCAGGCAAAGTTTCCCCCATTAAAATTTTAAGTAAGGTGGATTTGCCATTTCCTTCTTCACCAATAATAGCGACCTTTTCCCTGTCTTGGATGGTCATGCTGAGGTCAGAGACAAGGTCTCGTAAATCTTTGTTTTGTGTGATGGTCAGGTGATTGATTTTTATCATATGATTGCCCTTTCTAGAATGTTGATACTACATAACAAAAAGCTCTACTTTACCTAGTAGAGCCCAAAGTCTATGTCAAAAAAACTCTATTAATACTCTTCGAAAATCTCTTCAAACCACGTCAGCGTCGCCTTACCGTATATATGTGACTGACTTCGTCAGTCTTATCTACAACCTCAAAACAGTGTTTTGAGC
>NZ_VMMT01000003.1:0-41035 GCF_013277355.1 Streptococcus sp. 1343 | reverse complement strand
GTAGCAGGTGCCCACCGAGGACTTACACCTCAGATGCACGACATGCCCGTCGTACCAAAAATAGCCCTTCGGATAAAATCCGAGGGGCTAGAAACGTTGTTAAATCAACGGCCGAACTTTTGAATTTCAAGGTTCGGGATAAAATAGTTTACTGAACTACTTTATTTTTTCAAGTTGTAGAATGATTTCAATCCACGGTATTCTGCTACTTCACCAAGTTGGTCTTCGATGCGAAGCAATTGGTTGTATTTAGCGATACGGTCTGTACGTGAAAGTGAACCAGTCTTGATTTGTCCTGCGTTAGTTGCAACTGCGATGTCAGCGATTGTTGAATCTTCAGTTTCACCTGAACGGTGTGATACAACGGCAGTGTAACCAGCTTCTTTAGCCATTTCGATAGCTTCAAAAGTTTCAGTAAGAGTACCGATTTGGTTAACTTTGATAAGGATTGAGTTAGCAGCACCTTCTTGGATACCACGTGCAAGGTAGTCAGTGTTTGTTACGAAGAAGTCGTCACCAACAAGTTGTACTTTCTTACCAAGACGTTCAGTAAGAGCTTTCCAACCATCCCAGTCGTTTTCATCCATACCATCTTCAATAGTGATGATTGGGTATTTGTTAACCAATTCTTCAAGGTAGTCGATTTGTTCTGCAGATGTACGAACAGCAGCACCTTCACCTTCAAATTTAGTGTAGTCGTAAACTTTACGTTCTTTATCGTAGAATTCTGATGAAGCACAGTCAAATCCGATAAATACGTCTTTACCTGGTACATATCCAGCAGCTTCAATCGCAGCAAGGATAGTTTCAACACCATCTTCAGTTCCTTCGAAACGAGGAGCGAACCCACCTTCGTCACCTACGGCAGTTTCCAAACCACGTGATTTAAGGATTTTCTTAAGAGCGTGGAAGATTTCAGCACCGTAACGAAGGGCTTCTTTAAATGTTGGCGCACCAACTGGCAAGATCATGAACTCTTGGAAAGCGATTGGAGCGTCAGAGTGAGAACCACCGTTGATGATGTTCATCATTGGAGTTGGAAGAACTTTAGTGTTGAATCCACCAAGGTAGCTGTAAAGTGGGATTTCAAGGTAGTCAGCAGCAGCACGAGCTACAGCGATAGACACACCAAGGATTGCGTTTGCACCCAATTTACCTTTGTTAGGAGTACCGTCAAGAGCGATCATAGCACGGTCGATAGCTTGTTGATCACGTACATCGTAGCCAATGATAGCTTCAGCAATGATGTTGTTTACGTTGTCAACAGCTTTTTGTGTACCAAGACCACCGTAACGAGATTTGTCACCGTCGCGAAGTTCAACTGCTTCGTGTTCACCAGTAGAAGCTCCTGATGGAACCATACCACGTCCGAAAGCACCTGATTCAGTGTAAACTTCTACTTCAAGTGTTGGGTTACCGCGTGAGTCTAGGACTTCGCGAGCGTAAACATCAGTAATAATTGACATTTTTTACTCTCCTTATGAGTTAAATTTTTTACACCTCTATAATACCTTAAAACCCCTCCTTTTTCAAGAAAAAACGTTATCTTTGTGCAACTTTTCCTTAACTTTATAAAGTAATCGCTTTCTTTTGTCTGTTTTATTCTAACTTTTATGATATACTGTTTTCATGACAGATTTATCAAAACAATTACTTGAACAAGCTCATGGTGGAGCAAAATTAAATCCGGATGAGCAAAGACGCTATCTTGGTACTTTTGAGGAAAGAGTTCTTGGATATGCAGATATTGATACAGCAAATAGCCCTCAGTTAGAAAAAGGATTTTTATCTATTTTAGAAAACCTTCAGGAAAAAGCAGAGCCACTATTTGTGAAGATTTCACCAACTATCGAATTTGACAAGCAAGTTTTCTACTTAAAAGAAGCAAAAGAAACTGATAGTCAAGCTACCATAGTATCTGAAGAGCATATTACTTCTCCCTTCGGTCTGGTTATCCATAGCAATGCACCCGTTCAAGTAGAAGAAAAGGATCTTCGACTTGCTTTTCCAAAACTTTGGGAAGTTAAAAAGGAAGAACCATCCAAAACATCCTTATGGAAAAAATGGTTTGGCTAAATATTGCGCATAGTTAATAAGTGCCCAATATTGGCAGCCGTGTGCTCCAGATAGAGACTGGCATTTTTCAAACTATCTTCTAAAGGTTCACTTTTCTCCAAAATAGAAAAGACAGCTTGGATATTTTCAAATGGTAGGGGAGGTAAATCTTCAGCAAGACTACCGCAAATAGCAATAACAGGAACTCCAACAGGGGTTCTTTTTGCAACACCTATAGGCGCTTTCCCAGCAAAGCTTTGACTGTCAAGTCTTCCTTCTCCAACAACAACCAAGTCAGCATCTGAAACTTTCTTATCAAAGTTGATTAAGTTCAAGCAGGTATCAATTCCAGACACGATATTTGCCTGAGCAAAGGCACACAAACCGCCAGCAATGCCTCCACCAGCTCCTGCTCCTTTAATTTGCAATATTGCAGGTGAGACTTTTTCATAAAAGTCTTGGATTGCTTGATCTAGGACTGGAAACATAGTAAGATTTAGGCCTTTTTGCTTGCCAAAAGTGTAAGTCGCACCTTGATGACCACATAAGGGACTCACGACATCTGATAAAATATGAATTTGAACACCTTCAGGAATTTTATAGCGATTTTCTGTTGAAACAGAAGCTAAGTTTAATAAGGATTGACCGGAAGCAGGCAAGACATTTCCGTCCCTATCATAAAATTGATAACCTAAACCAGCAGCAATCCCCAGTCCTCCATCATTACTGGCCGTGCCACCAACACCGATATAAATATCTTTAATCCCTTTAGAAATGAGATGGAGAATCAACTCTCCGATACCACAAGTTTGGATTTGAAGTGGATTTCGTTTCTCTAGCGGAATTTTTCCAAGACTAACCAAGTCAGCTACTTCAAATAGTGCCAGTTGACTTTTTTGAAAATAGCGCATGGCTTCTTTTTGTCCAAAAGGGTCTGTCACTTGGATCCATTTTTCTTTTAGGTCAAGAGAATGTCGGATAGCATCTACAGTACCTTCTCCCCCATCACCAACAGGGCAGAGGAGACATTCTACATCTGCTATCGATTACTGGAAGCCTCTTTTTATTGCTTCAGCTACCTGTTGAGCTGTCAAGCTTTCCTTAAACGAATCCGGTGCAATTACAATCTTCATATTTTCCCTCATTCTAAACAGTCAATCAAAGGAAGAACTTCTAAAAAATCCCTCTTGTCAACATGATGTGGTATTTCTTTTTTGAGTACTTCTTTGGCACAAAAAGCGATTCCCAGTCCTGCTGATCTCAACATCAATAAATCATTGGCCCCGTCACCGATTGCAATCGTTCTTTCTTTAGAAAGTTTTAGTTCCTCTCTCCATTGTTCCAGAGTCTCTTTTTTAATCTGGGGACTTATAATTTGTCCAACTAATTTTCCTGTTAAAAGACCTTCTTTGACTTCAAGCTGGTTGGCAGTGAAATAGGCAATACCAAGGGATTTTGCTAATCTCTCCAACTATTGGTGTAAATCCACCAGACACCAGAGCAACTAGGATGCCATTCTTTTGGAGAATAGAGATGAACTCTGGGACATTTAGCGATAGATGATTTGAGTTGAAGACGTTATCAAAGACCAAAATAGGAAGACCTTCCAACAAGGACACTCTTTTTCTTAAACTGCTTTCAAAGACCAACTCTCCTCGCATTGCCCGACTTGTAAGCTGCGCAATTTCCGCCTCACGATCTGCCTCTCTTCCCAACAAATCAATCACTTCTTCTAGGATTAAGGTTCCATCTACATCCATAACACACAAGCCTTTTACTTGAGACATTAGTTCTCCTCTCTAAACAGCCCAAAAATCGTATGAAGTCATCATACGATTTTATCTATTAATTAACTAAACTATGGTACAAGTCAAGGTATGACTTGCAGGCTGTATCCCATGAGAAATCACACTCCATAGCTTGTTTTTGTAGGTTTCTCCAAACGTCAGGATGATTTCTATACAAGTCCAAAGCTGTTTGGAAAGTCCAATTTAACCAATAAGGTGATAGATTGTCAAAGCTAAAGCCAGTACCGCTTCCTTCGATTGGATTAAATGCTTTAACGGTATCTCGCAAGCCTCCAACTTCATGGACCAATGGCAAGGTTCCGTAACGCATAGCCATCATTTGAGACAAGCCACATGGTTCAAAACGACTTGGCATGAGGAAGAGGTCACAAGCAGCGTAGATTTCTTGAGCAAGTTTGACATCAAAAGTGATATTTGCTGATAGCTTGTCTGGGTATATCTGAGCAAACCATGAGAAAGCTCCTTCAAAGCCTGGATCTCCAGTTCCCAAAAGAACAATCTGAACATCATTTTGCAAGATATGGTGAAGACTTTCGACCACCACATCAAAACCTTTTTGACGTGTCAAACGAGAAACAATTCCCACCAGTGGAACGTCAGCTCTAACTGGCAAGCCAACTCTTTCTTGCAATTTTGCCTTGTTTTTGGCTTTCCCAGACAAATCTTCCTGATTGAAATGATAGTCTAAAAGAGCATCCGTCTGAGGATTATAAAGATCAGCATCAATCCCATTCACGATACCAGATACTTTACCAGACTCCATTCTAAGAATCTGATCCAAGTTACATCCGAATTTACTGGTCATAATTTCCTGAGCATAACTAGGTGAGACGGTTGAAACACGATCCGCATAGAGAATACCTGCCTTCATCCAGTTCAGACAGTTGTTCCAGCGAAGGGTACCATCAGCATAACGTTCAAAGCCAACTCCAAACAAGTCCCATAACATTCCTTCTGAAAATTGTCCTTGGAATTCCAAATTATGAATGGTTAAAACAGTTTTTATTCCTTGATAGGCTTGAATCCAACGGTATTTTTCCTTTAACAAGAAAGGAATCATGGCTGTATGGTGATCATGAACATGGAGAAGGTCAGGAATAAAGTCAATCCTTTCCATAGCCTCAATGGCAGCAAGTTGGAAAAAGGCAAAGCGCTCTCCGTCGTCAAAATCACCGTAAACATGACCACGGAAGAAATAATATTGGCTGTCAACAAAGTAGAAGGTTACACCATTTAATACTGTTTTCTTAATTCCACAATACTGTCTGCGCCAACCGACGCTCACCTCAAAATGAAGAACATCTTCAATCTGATTTCCAAATTTAGCCTCTACCATGTCATAGTAGGGTAAAATCACTGCAACTTCATGTCCCGCTTTTACAAGTGATTTAGGAAGAGCGCCAATGACGTCTCCCAAACCACCTGTTTTTGAAAAGGGTGCACCCTCTGCTGCTACAAATAAAATTTTCATGAATGAATATCCTCTGTTACTTTGCTACCTTTCTTAACGACAACTGGATGTTCTGCAGTTCCTCGAATCACAACACCAGGCTCAACTTCAACACCCTTGTCCAAGATAGCATATTCTACCTGAGCTCCTTCTCCAATCACAACACGAGGGAAGAGTAGGCTATCTTTAACCAGGCTATCCTTATGGATATGAATATTACGTGATAGAACAGAATTAGCCACTTGACCTTCAATGATACTACCAGAGGCAAACTGAGAAGTACTTACCTTAGATGTATTAGCATAGTAAGTTGGTTCTTCGTTCTTAACCTTTGTATAAATCTTTTGGTTTGGTGAGAAGAGAGAATAGAATTTCTGTGATTCAAGCATATCTTTATTAGCTTGGTAATAAGACTCTACAGAGTGAATATTGGCTAGGTAGCCTGTGTACTCGTAGGCGAAAGCTCCCTCTTTTGCAGCCAAATCACGTAAAACATAACGCAATTTCTCTGGATGTTCTTTTTTAGCTTCTTCTTCCAAGCGTTCAATCAACCACGGTGTATCAACGACAAAGATATCTGTAGACATATTGAACGTTTCAGCTGTTGACTTGCTATCAAAGAGTTTATGAGAAAGAACATGGTCTGTTTCATCCACTTCTAAGATTGCATTTACTTCTGAAATATCTTTCTTAGCTAGTTTTTTATAAACTACAGTGATAGGCCCTTTTGTTGTACTATGTAGATGGAAAACTTGGTTCAAATCAATGTTAATCAAGACATCGCAGTTGAGGGCAACCGTTTGGTTTGATCCAGAGCGTTTTAAATAAGTAAGAAGCTGTTGGTAGTATTCTTTTCCTACTGTGCTACTCTCCACACGAGTATTGTAAATACCTAGATAATAGTGACTGAGAAGGGTTGATAAGCCCCACTCGCGTCCTGAACGAATATGGTCAAAGACTGAGCTGATATTATCCTGCTGGAAAATACCAAAGACACTACGAACACCTGCATTAGCAAGGCTTGAAAGTGGGAAGTCAATCAAACGATATTTCCCACCAAATGGCAAACTTGCTACTGGACGGTGGTCTGTCAATGTCGACATATCGTGAAAACCAACTGTGTTTCCTAAAATGGCAGAATATTTATCAATCTTCATCTGTTGCTACCCCCACTACTTCATTATATCCTACAACTTGTACTTCATCTGTTCCATCAATTTCGACACCGTCAGAAATAATCGCACCTTCACCAATAATGGCACGTTTAATCTTAGCTCCTTGACCAATGATAGCTCCACTCATGATAACTGAATCAACAACTTCCGCTCCTTCGCGAACTTGCGCGCCTGTTGAAAGGATAGAATGTTTAACAGTTCCATCAACGAAACATCCGTCTACAACTAATGAGTCTTCCACATCAGCATTTGCTCCGAGGAAGTTTGGTGGTGAAATCAAGTTTCTTGAGTAAATCTTCCATTGACGGTTACGACTATCCAAGGCATTCTCTGGAGAAATGTACTCCATGTTCGCTTCCCAAAGAGACTCAATCGTACCAACATCTTTCCAGTAACCGCTAAATTCGTAAGCATAAACACTTTCACCTGACTCAAGGTAATTTGGAATGACATTTTTACCAAAATCTGACATATCTACATTGCTCTTTTCAGCAGCAACGAGCATATTGCGGAGACGTTGCCAATCAAAGATGTAAATACCCATAGAAGCTTTTGTAGATTTAGGTTGAGCCGGTTTTTCTTCAAATTCAACAATGCGGTTATTGGCATCTGTGTTCATGATACCAAAACGGCTCGCTTCTTTAAGAGGGACGTCTAAAACTGCTACTGTCAAGCTGGCATTATTATCCTTGTGAGACTGGAGCATATCATCATAATCCATTTTGTAGATATGGTCCCCAGACAGAATCAAGACATACTCAGGACTGACACTGTCGATATAGTCGATATTTTGGTAAATAGCATGACTAGTCCCTTCGAACCAACGATTTCCTTCACTTGCAGAATAAGGTTGAAGAATAGAGACACCAGAATTGATACCGTCTAGTCCCCAGCTTGAACCATTCCCGATATGGTTGTTGAGAGCAAGTGGTTGATACTGGGTGATGACTCCAACATTGTGAATACCTGAGTTGGCACAGTTTGAAAGAGCAAAGTCAATGATACGGTAGCGCCCACCAAATTGCACAGCTGGTTTTGCGATGCTTTGAGTGAGTTTACCGAGACGAGTTCCTTGCCCACCAGCAAGAATCAAAGCTAACATTTCATTCTTCATTTTCTACTCCTTTTTGGTTTTTACTTGTGACGGTTTTTGCAGATTTCAAGCGGCGTTTGATTTTCCAAACACTTGCTCCCATAGCCGGTAGGGTAAAGGTCAAGGTCTGCTCATAATCTTTCCATAGTCCTTCTTGCGTTTGAACAGTTTGATTATGTTCTTTCCAAACGCCTCCCCACTCTTCTAACTCAGTATTCCAGACTTCTTCATAAATCCCTGCAACAGGCAGACCGATTGTAAAATCTTTTCGTTCAACAGGTGCCATATTAAAGACGCAGACTAGCATGTCGCCCTTCTTACCCTTACGGATGAAGGAAAGAACACTCTGGTCTCGATTATCCGCATCAATGATTTCAATACCATCATAGCTGGTATCGATTTCCCACAGACAGCGATGATCTTTGTAAAACTGGTTTAGCTGAGAAGTGAAATACTTCATCTTAGCATTCATAGGGTCTTCTAGATTAGACCATTCCAACTGCTCTTCAGATCTCCATTCTAGGAATTGGCCGTATTCACTACCCATGAAGAGCAATTTCTTACCAGGGTGACAAATTTGGTACGTATAGAGATTGCGCAAGCCTGCGAATTGATTATAGCGATCTCCCCACATCTTGTGCATCATACTCTTCTTGCCATGAACAACTTCATCGTGTGAGAATGGTAGGAGATAATTCTCCTTGAAGACATACATAAAGCTGAAAGTCACTAGGTTAAAGTCGTATGTACGATAAATCGGATCTTCTTCATAGAAACGGAGAATATCATTCATCCAGCCCATATTCCATTTGTAGTCAAAGCCAAGACCATCTGAATCCTTTGTATCAGTAATCTGAGTAGCTGATGAACTTTCCTCAGCTATCATCATCACATCTGGATGAGCTAGTTTAATGACATCATTCAAGCGTTGAAGGAAATAATATCCTTCATAGTTGAGATTACCGCCATCTTTATTCGGTGTCCATGGGGCATCATCGTAATCTAGATAGAGCATGTTGCTAACCGCATCCACGCGAATACCGTCCAAATGGTAAAAGTCAATCCAAAACTTAATGCTAGAAATCAAGAAGGACTGGACTTCATTCTTCCCAAGGTCGAAATTGAGTGCTCCCCAACCATAGTTATGAGCCTTATTATGGTCCTGATACTCAAAAGTCGGTGTCCCATCGTAATAGGCTAAGGCATCATCATTAATAGTGAAGTGACCAGGTACCCAGTCCACAATAATCCCAATATTGTTTAAGTGACATTCCTCAACAAAATCTTGAAACTCTTCAGGACGACCATAGGCATGCTCTAAAGCAAAGTAACCCATAAGCTGATAGCCCCAACTCAAACCGAGAGGGTGAGACATCAAGGGCATAAACTCAATGTGAGTATAGTTCATCTCAACTAGGTAAGGAATGAGTTCATCTTTCAATTGAGCAAAACTATAGGGACTACCGTCTGGATTTCTCTTCCAAGAGCCAGCATGAACCTCGTAAATATTGACAGGACGCTCTTCAAAGCTTAAGCGTTTTCTACGGGCTAGCCAGAGTCTATCCTTCCATTTTTTCTCTGGAATCTCTGTTAAAATCGCTCCAGTACCAGGTCGTGCCTCATACCGTACAGCCAAAGGATCAATCTTCATAAGCTGATGACCATTTGCACGTGTGATATGGTACTTGTAAATTTGGCCTTCTTGAGCAAAACTGGTAAAGACTTCCCAGACTCCAAATTCATTCCGTTCCATCGGAATTTGATTTTCAACCCAATTGGTGAAATCCCCTACCAAGTGAACTGCCTGAGCATTGGGTGCCCAAACTCGGAAAGTATAGCCAGACTCACCATCTTTTTCTTCCCTATGCGCTCCCAGATAATGCTGGAGGTGAAAATTCTCACCTGTCATAAAGGTGCGCAATGCTTCTCTTCTATCCATATACTCCCTTTCTACTGTAAGCGTTTTCTGTGTTTTTATTATACTACTTTTTTAGAGAAGATTCAAGTAAATTACTATACTTCTTTAAAATTATTTTGAAAATCTACAAAAAGTTCACTTAGTTGTTCAATTGTAAATTAATATTTTTTCAAAAAAATTGCGAAAATGCATTTCTTTTTCTACTACAATACCAAAAAGTTCGTATTTTTTCTATGATTATTATTATTTTATAGCAAAAAAATAAAACCAGGAAAACAATTTCCTGATTTTACACGTTTGATGAAAATATATATCAAATTTTCTATACGAGTGAGTTATCAACTAAGTTCTTTCTATTCGTTCACTTCCAATGATCTGTTAGAATAGCGAGATAGATGGTCTTTATAAAACACTCAAGACAGCTAGACTAATATCATCTAACACATTGTCTTCTTTTGAGCGACTGTTGGTTACCAACATAGCTAAATTTCCTGCATTTTCAAATGGATAGGGTTCTGATTTAGCATTCACAACAACCAAGAGGTGTTCTTTCCCATGAACTTCATAGATAAGGCAGCCGCTATGTTCAATCGCAGAATGCACAAAGACATGATGGTAAATTTCATCATAGCTAGAGTAAGAAAAGGCATCAGTTTTTGTCTTCAATCGGATGACTTGACGAATAAATTCAATACTGTCTTGACGCTCATTAATCGAGTCCCAGTTCACTTGGTTCACACTGTCTGGAGCATTATAGCTATTCATAGCACGCTCTCTATCATCATGGGTCAACTCACCATTTTCACCAGTCGCAACTAGTTTGGTCCGACCAAATTCTTGACCGATTTCCATAAAGGCCATCCCTTGCATGAGTAGGTTCATAGCTGTGGCTGTCTCAACCTTGCGCATGATTTGTTCTGAACTTTGGTCTGGATGAAGAGTTGCCAATAAATCGTGAAGATTGTAATTGTCATGGGCTTCCACATAGTTAAGCACCTGATTTGGATGTGTATAGGTTCCTAATTCACGACTGCCTAGGATTGCTTTAGCAAGAATTGGCTCTGTCGCAGCACCGCTGACAAAACCTGACTTGATAGCACCATAAACTTCTCCACCTTTGACAGCATCACGCTGATTGTCATTAAAGAAACCAATATTTGGCATTTCGTAGGCGTTGTCTTTCTTAGCCTTATCATAAGGTGCAAGACCTGTTCCCATGTCCCAACCTTCTCCATAGAGGATAATGTTAGGGTCGATTTCATCTAAGCTTTGACGAATCATCTGCATAGTCTTGACATCATGAATCCCCATTAAGTCAAAACGGAAGCCGTCAATATTGTATTCCTGAACCCAGTATAGAAGAGAATCAATCATATACTTGCGGAACATTTCGTGTTCACTGGCTGTTTCATTTCCAACGCCTGTTCCATTCTGGAAGGTACCGTCTGGATTCATACGATAATAGTAATCAGGGACAGTTGTTTGGAAAGGTGCATCAACAACTGAGAAGGTATGGTTATAGACCACATCCATAATAACACCAATACCCGCATCGTGGTAAGCTTGAACCATGGTCTTCAAATCACGAATAACCTGAGCTGGGGCGTCTGGATTAGTTGAAAAACTAGTTTCTGGCGCGTTATAGTTTTGTGGGTCATAACCCCAGTTGTAGGTTACATTCCCATCCTCATCGTATTCTTTGTGACGGTCTGCAATTGGTTGCAACTGAACATAATTGTAGCCCAGCTTCTTGATGTAATCAAAAGCAGTTGCTTGGCCGTACTGGTTAACCGTTCCAGTCTGTGCAGCACCTAAGAAAGTTCCTCGAAGATGTTCATCCACACCTGAGGTCGGTGATTTGGTCAAATCACGAATGTGCATTTCACAAATAACTGCCTTACATGGATTTGCCAAGCGCCAAGTAGCCTCTGAACCGTGCTTGACCTCGAAGTTTGCAACTTGCTTTTCTTCATGGCTCAGGATAGCTGAACGTTTGCCATCAGGACTGGTCGCGATGGTATAGGGATCGCGTGTCACTGTTTGGTGGTGAGGGAATTGGACTTGATACTGATAAGCCTTACCAGTCAAATCTTCCTCAACATCCAAACTCCAGACACCGATTGTATTGTCCTTGTGATTATAAGAGTAGCTATTGCCTCTCTCCATCTCAAAGGTCTTCCAAACAGGAGCATCATTAGCAGCTGATTCATAAACGACAACCTGCACTTCTGTCGCTGTTGGAGCCCAGAGAGCAAAACGAGCCTGATTGTCCTCTACACGGCAACCCAATTCCCCTTGGTAGCCCCAGTGGTGGTCGAAACTAGCGCTATTGATAGCCTTGTCAAAAGCAAAAGGATTTTGATTTTTATAGAAAGGACTTGCAATTGCAGGATTTTCAGAATAATAAATTCTATCATCGCCTTCCAAAATCCAGACCTCTGTTAAGAGGGGATAGTGATTAAAACGGATAGCATATTCTTTACTAGTTTGGCCTGTGTGAACCACAAAATTCAAGCTTTCTAAGGGATGAGCACTTGGGTGTTCAAAGCTAAATAAGGCTCCAAAATAATCTTCTTGGTAAGTTAGTAAATCAATTCGTTGATCCTTACTCTTTACAAAAGAGCAAGTGTCGTATTCACCATTCTTGCGATGGTAATGAATGCGCATAGGGTAGTTATACATTTTTATTTTTCCTTTTTACTTTTTAATTCGTTTCTATTTCACTAATAAATTCTTGACTAATCTCGTCTCGATTGACAAAAAATTCGATGTGATGATGGCAGACTTGAAGTTCAACTGGGGTATCTCCTCCATATTCCCCATCTAGGTTCAGCATAAATCGTTCTTGGTCATCTAAAACTTCTAAACGTAGTTTGCTAGTTTTAAGGTATTCGATATTGACGTCTGAGACATGCTGACCACCATTAATGGCCTGTATCAATAAGCCCAACATATCAAATAGCTTGTCTGTCTTGACCAAAATCAGAGTAAAATTACCATCGTCTAACTTGGTATCAGGCGCTAACTGCTCAAACCCTCCAATGGAATTGGTCAAGGCAACAAAAATCAAGGACACCTCTCCTTCAAAGACCCCCTGATCGTGTGTGATTCTCACTGGACGAACCTTGGTCTTAGGAAACATTTCAATGCCTTTAGCAACATAGGCAAAATAACCAAGACGCGTCTTGACTTCACTTGGAACACTGTAAGTCAATTCGGTTAAGGTTCCAGCAGCGGCAATATTAATAAAATATTTGTCGCCAAAAGCTCGTCCAATATCCATATGAATGGTCTCATTTTTAGCAATAATCTGAGCAGCCGCAACAGGATCACCCATTGGAATTTTTAGGGCACGCGCATAATCATTAGTCGTACCTGTTGGGATGATAGCAAGCCGAGGTCTCTTATCGAGCGAGGCAACCCCATTGACTACCTCATTAATTGTTCCATCACCACCTGCAGCAATAATCAAATCAAAACCAGCTTTGGCTGCTCTCTCAGCTTCTTTTTGTGCCGAAAGAGGTTCTGGAGTCGTTTGAAAGGCACTGGTTTCATAGCCAATATTTTCCAAAACATCCAGCACTTCTGCTATATTTTTCTTGATAATTTCCTGCCCTGAGGTTGGGTTATAAATTAAACGCGCACGTTTTCTTTCTTCTGTCATTGTTACAAACTTTCTAGCCAAGTTTCATCTCGAACTTCGATGCCAAGTTCTTGTGCTTTTTGCAGTTTACTTCCAGCATCTGCTCCTGCAACGACGAGGTCGGTCTTTTTAGAAACACTGCCTGTCACTTTGGCACCTAGACTTTCGAGTTTACTTTTAGCTTCTGAGCGCTTGAGTCGTTCCAATTTTCCGGTCAATACCACTGTCAAACCTGACAAGGCTGCGTCTGCTACTACAGTCTGACCTTTATAGTCCAGATTAACCCCAGCTTCTTTCAATTCTCTGAGGAGAATTTCAGAGCCTTCTGTCGCAAAGTAAGTCTGAAGACTCTTGGAAATCACGCCACCTAAACTTTCAATACTAGCCACTTCCTCTGGATCTGCCTGAGCCAGATTTTCAATCGAGAGAAAATGTTGAAGTAAAAGCTGACTGGCCTTACTGCCGACATGGCGAATTCCCAAACCAAACAAGAGTTTCTCAGCTGAGTTTTCCTTAGATGCTTGGATGGCCTGATACAGTTTAGTAGCAGACTTTTCCTTAACCCCCTCTAAAAGGAGAAAATCTTCCTCTTTCAAACGATAAATATCCGCCACGTCCTTAACCAAATTGGCAGCAAAGAGTTTTTCAACTACTGATGGACCAAGGCCTGTAATATTCATGGCATCTCGAGAGGCAAAGTGGATCAAACCTTCCATGATTTGGGCAGGGCAACGTGGATTGATACAACGGAGAGCCACTTCATCTTCAAAATGCAACAAATCAGAGTCACAACTTGGGCAGTTTGTAGGGATATCTAGTTTCTCTTCAGAAATCCGTTTGGACTCTACCACACGTAAAACGGCAGGAATGATATCTCCAGCCTTATAAACGATAACCGTATCGTCTTTGCGGATATCTTTTTCAGCAATATAATCCACATTGTGTAGGGTAGCACGACTAACAGTTGTACCAGCAAGCTGAACAGGTGTCAGATTGGCAGTCGGAGTTACAACACCCGTACGGCCAACTGTCCAATCAACTGATAAGAGTTGAGCTTCTTTTTCTTCAGCTGGGAACTTGTAAGCCACTGCCCACTTTGGAGCCTTAACAGTAAAGCCGAGTTCTTCTTGGCTTGCTAGGTCATTGATCTTGATTACAACTCCATCAATATCATAAGGCAGATTTTCCCGTTCCTGTCCTACTTCTTGAATAAAATCCCAGATTTCATCTATGTTTTCAGCCAAGATTCGCTTAGGATTGACCACAAAACCTAGTTGTTCTAGGTGCTTCAAAACCTTTTCTTGACTATCACGAGTTGAAGGGCTGGCTTCTTGATAAAGGAAAGTGGCAAGATTACGCTTGGCAACTACTGCTGTATCCAGCTGACGCAGTGTTCCTGCCGCTGCATTACGAGGATTAGCAAATTCGGGCTCTCCATTTTCTTGGCGAGCTTGGTTAACCTGGTCAAAAGAAGCGCGTGGCATATAACATTCCCCACGAACTGTGATATCTAGTTCTTCTGGCAAGGTCAAAGGAATGTCCTTAACACGTTTGAGATTTTCTGTTATATTTTCACCAATAGAACCATCTCCACGCGTTGCCCCAGCAACTAAAATCCCCTTTTCATAAGTCAGCGAGATAGACAAGCCATCGATTTTCAGCTCACAAATATAGGTTGGGTGGGCCACTTCCTTACGAACACGCACATCAAAAGCTTCAAGCTCCTCACGTGAAAAAGCATCCTGCAAACTATAAAGAGGATACTGATGACTGTATTTTTCAAAACCATCTAAGACTTTGCCACCAACACGATGGGTCGGACTGTCTGCTAGCACTTGATCTGGATAGGCAGTTTCTAACTCAACCAACTCTCGGTAAAGGCAATCATACTCACTGTCTGAAACCGAGGGATTATCGCTGGTATAGTACTCAGCCGCATAGCGATTGAGCAAGGCGACTAACTCATTCATTCTTTTATTCATAAAACCATTTTACCATAAAACAAGCCCTCCTCACAAACGAGAAGGGCGGAAAAAACACTTAGATTGGAATTATTTTTAAAACTCAAGCAACCTTATATAAATTTTTCAAAATGAGTTCGAACATAAATAAACGATATACAAGACAAGATGATAACACCACTTCCAATTATCAGGAAAGAAGAGAGATGTACACTTGGCAGGACTGTCATAAATCCTTTTGCAATAGGCATAAATAGAATAGCTAAGGTAAAAATTGTACTTAGTACTCTCCCAAGAAATTCGCTCTCAACCTTGGTTTGTACTTGAGTAAAAAAGTGAATATTAAAAATCGTCATAAACAATTCACAAACTAAATTTCCAGAAAAGGAAAGAAAAGTTGGCAGTGGTAATCCCATCATAAAAACTCCGACACCTGTCAAAGCCAGTAAAATCAAAAGATTATAAACATTAGCTTTAATTTTACTAGCTAGAAGAGCCCCAATGATGGAACCAATAGCCCCCATAGTTAAAATACTTGCATAGGCTCCTTCTGACCCGTAAAGCTGATTCGAAAAGGGGAGGAGAAATTCAAAAGCTGCAAAAAAGAAATTAACGCTGGAAGCTACCAGCAAAAGGAAGAAAATTTCTTGCTGATGCCAGATATAGTGTAACCCATCCTTGATATCTACAAACATATCTCTCCCAGTAAAAGCCTTTTTCTCTCGAACTTTTGCTTCCTCTTTTGGAAGGAAAGCCACTAGAACAAAAGCAATGAAAAAAGTCAGCGAGTCTAGCAGTAGCGTCATATGGAGACTTGCAAACTGTAAAACAAGGAAGGAAAGAACAGGAGAGCTAACACCTACAACCTGCAAAACTAATTCTAGGCGAGAGTTATAGATCACAATCTCATCTTTCTCCACCACTTCAGTTATGATAGCTTTATTGGCTGTACGAGAAAATGCAAAAGCAATAGCCTGAACAATATTGGCAACAATCAAAGCTCCAATCATCCAGCTGTCATTTCTTATAAAAGAAATAGCCAGACAAAGAATCCCACAAACAAGGTCTGCCACCATTAAAATCTTACGACGAGAAAAACGGTCTGAAATGACTCCACCAAAGGGATTGACTAGAATAGATGTGACGAGTTCAGAAATCTGATACATTCCTAAAACTGTCTGTCCGATAGTTCCCATGGAAGCCAACCAGACACTATTGCCATAATCATAGAGCATATTCCCTATCCTGTTAACAGCTCCACGGCTAATCAACTGTACTGCATAGCGATTCATATAAAAACTCCTCTCAAATTTTGAAACTATTGTATCAAAACCGAAAGGAGCTTTTTATTTTTTCCCTTATTTGGGAAAATTAATCTTTGACAAATTTTTCGTAGTGTTCCTGATAGTAGGCTACTTGCTCTGGAAGACCTAGCACATCAAAAATATGCATGGCCTCTTGCATTTGGCTACAACCTTCTTTACACTTTCCTTTTTGATATAAGGCAAAACCTTTTAAATAATGGAAAACATTACGCTCATAAAGCTTAATACCTTTACCAATAATCTTCTCTGTATAAGTCTCGAAATAGCTTGCATTGTCAAAAGAAAGATGCTCTAAACAATACTGGTAACAATTGAGGGCCAAAATCAACACTAATCTCTTATGGCGACCAATCTCTTGGTAAAATTCCTCCCTCTCCATGACTTCTCTACCAATCCGAGTGACATAGTCCACATCGTAGAAACTATAGAGGTTCCCGAAAAGAATCAACTCATACATGGTCCATTCTTCTGTTTTGAAGAGATAATCTGCTACCTTATCCAAATCATCCTGCTTCATATCATAACTCGCATCTCTTTGACAAATCAGACCTTGTAGCAAAATCCAGTTCAGCTCAAAATAAAGGGGAGTCGTCGAACTCTTAGCCTTTTCAAGTTGTTCTTCTTGAAGCTTTTGAAAACCTGCAATATCATTTGAGTAGTAAAGTGGGATAATCTGTGCCATCATAGCAACATGTTCATGATTTTGAAAATCCCTAGCCTTGTCCATGAAATTTTCAATGGTCACATGAATATTATCCAAAATTTCAAAAAAACGTGAGACTGCTAGGTCAGATTCCCCAAGCTCAAAGCGAGATAACTGAGAGGTTGAACAGGACTCGCCTGCTGCTTCCTTTAAAGAATAATTTCCACTTGTTCGAAATTCACGAAATACTTTTCCAAGATGTTCCATCTTTACACCTGCTCTGATAATTCTTCCCACTCAAGCATAGCTTCTTCCTGACGGTGGCTGATTTTGTCCAGCTCAGCCTGCAATTCCATCAGTTTGTCGGCATCGTTTGTTTCCAACATTTGTTCAGAAATGGCTTGGCTTTGACTTTCTAGCTCTTCAATTTCAGCTTCTAGACTTTCGATTTGTCGCATGAGCTTACGAACTTCTTTTTGACTTTCTTTCTGAGCTTGATAGTCATTAACTGGGCTTGCTTCTTTTGCTTGATTGCTGGTTGAAGCTTCCTCTGTCAGACCGACTTCCATTTCAGCCTTTTTATCGACATAATAATCGTAATCTCCCAAGTAAAGAGTCGAGCCATTCTCAGACAATTCCAGTACATGAGTTGCCACACGATTGATAAAGTAACGGTCGTGGCTGACGAAGAGAAGAGTTCCATCGAAGTCAATCAAGGCATTTTCCAACACTTCCTTGCTATCAATATCCAAGTGGTTGGTTGGCTCGTCCAGAATCAAGAAGTTGTTGTTTTCCAAAGACAATTTAGCCAAAAGCAAACGTGCTTTCTCGCCACCAGACAGCATGCCAACTGATTTTTTGACATCATCTCCTGAGAAAAGGAAGGCACCTAGACGGTTACGGATTTCAACTTCTGGTGTCAACTTAAAATCATTCCAGAGTTCATCCAGTACAGTATTACTTGGTGTCAGCTTGCTTTGGGTCTGGTCATAGTAACCAACCTCAACATTAGCGCCAAAGCGCTTTTCCCCCTTGATAAAAGGAATCTGGTCCACAATAGACTTGATAAAGGTTGACTTGCCGATACCATTTGGACCAACGATAGCGACAGCATTCATCTTACGAAGATCTAGGCTAATCGGTTGTGACAGGACTTCCCCATCATAGCCAATAGCTGCATTTTCAACAGTCAATACAACATTACCAGACGTTTTTTCAGACTGGAAGGTCATATTGGCTGATTTCTTGCCAGCTTCAGGCTTGTCCAAACGCTCCATTTTTTCTAGTTGTTTACGACGGGATTGGGCGCGTTTGGTCGTTGAAGCACGGACTAGATTGCGATTGACAAAGTCTTCCAGAGCAGCGATTTCCTTTTGTTGCTTTTCATAGTTTTTTGCTTCAGTAGCTAGCTTCTGCTCCTTCAACTCAACAAAACGAGAGTAATTCCCCACATAGCGATCCAAGGAATGCTTGGTCAAATCCAGCGTAATCGTCGCAACCTTATCCAAGAAATAACGGTCGTGGCTGACGATAATGAGGGCGCCGCTATAGTTTATCAAATAATTCTCTAGCCAGGCGATGGTTTCAATATCCAAGTGGTTGGTTGGCTCGTCCAAGACCAAGAGATTTGGCTTTTCAAGAAGCATTTTGGCCAGCGCCAGACGGGTATTTTGACCACCAGAAAGCTCAGCAATTTTCATCTGCCACATAGACTCGTCAAACTTGAATCCATTCAAAATCGCTCGAATATCAGCTTCATAAGTGAAACCACCTGCTTGGTGAAAATTTTCAGATAAGCGGTCGTAATCTGACATCAGTTTATCCAAATCCTCACCAGACTTTTCACCCATCTCCAGCTCCATCTGACGCAGTTGTTTCTCAGTCCGACGCAAATCATCAAAGACATGAAGCATTTCATCGTAGATAGTGTTTTCAGATTCAAAACGGCTATCTTGGGCTAGGTAAGACAGAGAAATATCTTTTTTCTTATTGATTTCTCCGCTAGTTAGCTCCTCTTCTCCAACTAAAATCTTCAAAAGAGTAGACTTACCTGCACCATTTTTCCCAACAAGGGCAATCCGATCTCGTTCATCAACTTGCAGGTTGATAGTATCGAAAAGAACCTCTCCTGCAAAAGAACGTTCAATTTTATTAGCTTGTAAAATAATCATACAAGTAGTATAGCATGTTTCCCTAAGGCATTCAAGATAATGGTAAGTATTTTAGTGAAGGGTTTGTAACATAAAGTAAATTATGTAAAATTTATGTTAGATTCCTTCGCTATCTTGTTGGACTTTCTAACCAGCTAATCTTGCTTCAAATAGTTATCGCACAAGTCTATTATTTAGTTCTTTTCATTATATACGTACGTATAGCAAATTGAAATAAGATGAGAACAAATCGATTGGGAAAGTAAAATTAATTTCTATAAATGTTTTAGCAATTGTTTCGTACTATTTTAGATTCAGTCTACTATATATACAATATTTTCGGAACATTCAACTTTTTAACTCTATTTATTACTAGATTTCATAATTAAAAAGCCTACCGACCAAGCTAGAAAGCTTGATACAATAGGCTTTTTAAAGACTGATTATTTAACAGCGTCTTTAAGAGCTTTACCAGCTTTGAATGCTGGAACTTTAGAAGCTGCAATTGTCATTTCTTTACCAGTTTGTGGGTTGCGACCTTTACGTTCTGCACGCTCACGAACTTCAAAGTTACCAAAACCGATCAATTGAACTTTTTCACCAGCTGCAAGATAGTCAGCTACTGCTGCAAATACAGCTTCAACTGCTGCTGCTGAGTCTTTCTTAGTCAATTCTGTAGCTTCTGCTACTTTAGCGATCAAATCTTGTTTGTTTGCCATGTTAACGATTCCTCCAAATAATTTCTAATTAACAAATATAATCATATCCTAAAATCCCTTTTAGGTCAAGTTAAAAACGCTATTTCTTCCCATTTTATTTATTTTTTTAGGAATGGTAACGTACCAAAATAGCCCACGCATTCTCACCCGTGTGAGTTTGAATAATGGAACCTGTTTCTAAAACAGAAATTGGCTTTTCAACATAAGCTTGTAAGCTTTCTTTCATCTCTTTTGCCCAATCAGCACTACCAGAATATGAAATTCCAATCTCTGCTACAGAATGTTCAGAAAGCGATGTTATCAACTCATCTAACCATTTTTTAAAAGTTTTAGCACCACGACCTTTAACCATTGGCTGCAATTCATGGTCTTTCATTTGCATGACAACACGGATATTGAGAAGGGAGCTCAACAATCCAGTTACACGGCCAATTCGTCCACCTTTGACAAGATTTTCCAAAGTTGAAACGCCAATATAAAGTTCTGTGTTGTTTTTAACCTCTTCTACATGAGATAAAATTGTCTCCATGTCTTTGCCTTCTTGTGCTAATTTAGCAGCTTCGACAACTTGGAATTTCAAGGCTTGGTCAGTGAAGGAACTATCGATAACTGTCACATCGGCAGTAGATAAACTAGCACCTTGGCGCGCTGCTTCTACAGTCCCCGAAAGAGCATGGGACATATGAATAGCAAGAATCTGGCTACCATCCTTGCATAGGTTTTCAAACACTTCAGCAAAGACACCTACAGGCGGCTGGCTTGTTTTCGGAAGATTCTTAGCTTCTTGCATCAAGTGAAGAAATTTACCTTCTTCTTTCAAATCAGCATCAGAATAAACAACATTATCAATCATTACAGATAATGGAACAATTGTAATATCTAATTGCTTTACTAGTTCAGGTTCAATAGTAACAGATGAATCGGTTACAATCTTAATTTTTGTCATAGTATCAATCTTTCTATTTTAGGATTCAGATTGGTTTCCTTGCTTCTAATTATATCAAAAAAAAGATTAAAAATCCTAATGGAGTCAATCAAATTTTCTGTAAAATTTGATATAATCAACTTATAAGAAAAGAGGTGTCCTATGATTAAAAAAATTTACCCCATTTTTACCATTTTACTAGGTGCTGCTATTTATGCTTTTGGACTGACTTATTTTGTAGTTCCCCATCATCTCTTTGAAGGAGGGGCGACAGGCATTACCCTCATCACCTTTTATCTTTTTAAAATCCCTGTTTCCCTCATGAACCTGCTGATTAATATTCCCCTTTTCATCCTAGCTTGGAAGATTTTTGGAGCCAAATCCCTCTATTCTAGTTTACTAGGAACCTTAGCTTTGTCCGCCTGGTTAGCTTTTTTTGAGCATATTCCCTTTCATATTGATCTTCAAGGTGATTTACTAATCACAGCCCTTATAGCGGGAATCCTATTAGGAATTGGCCTTGGAATTATTTTTAATGCTGGAGGTACAACTGGCGGAACTGATATTCTAGCTCGTATTCTCAACAAATACACTCATATATCCATAGGAAAACTGCTCTTTATCTTAGATTTTTGTATTCTCATGTTGATTCTCCTAATCTTCAAGGATTTGAGATTGGTTTCCTACACGCTTTTGTTTGATTTTATTGTTTCTCGTGTTATTGATTTGATTGGTGAAGGAGGATATGCCGGCAAAGGCTTTATGATTATCACAAAACGTCCTGACCAACTTGCTAAGGCAATTAATGATGACCTCGGAAGAGGTGTTACTTTTATTTCTGGTCAAGGCTACTATAGTAAAGAAAATTTGAAAATCATCTACTGTATTGTCGGTAGAAATGAGATTGTGAAAATGAAAGAAATGATTCATCGAATCGATCCTCAAGCCTTTATAACCATTACAGAAGCCCATGAAATCCTAGGAGAAGGATTCACCTTTGAAAAAGAATAAAAAGAGGTAGTGTAGTGATCTCAAAAGTTAGACTAAATCATCTATCTTTTGGGTTACAGACAACCTCTTTTTTGTTTTATTTACTCAAGCTCTTAAGACCAATTCCGAGTTACTTCTTCATCAGCCTTTAACTGATCCACTAATTGGTCAACTGAGTCAAATTTGGTCATATCTCGAATGCGATCAAGCCAATAAACCATGACGGTTTCCCCATAAATATCTTGATTAAAATCAAAAATATTGACTTCAAAACGTGCTTCTTCTCCATCAAAGGTCACATTTTTCCCGACACTAGCCATAGCACGATACTTCTGTCTTTGAATCTCAACATCAACGACATAAACGCCATCTGCTGGCATATAAGTACGGTCTAAAAGCACTAAATTCGCTGTCGGATAACCAATTGTACGACCACGAGCATTACCATGAACCACCATACCTCTTGATGGAAGCGGTGCCCCCAAAAGTTCTCCTGCTTCTTTCACATTTCCATCTAAAATAGCTTGACGGATACGAGTTGAACTAATCTTTCCTTTCTCATCTTCTATAGGTGGAACAATGATAACTTCTCCATCAAAGTAATCCTTTAAATCTTCTGCTGTTTTTTTGTCAGAACCAAATGTATAATCAAAACCTGCAACAATAATTTTGGCATTCATAGCCTTGATATAAGTTGCAAAAAATTCTTCTGCCGTGAGACTAGCGAATTGACTACTAAAATCAAGGAGATATAATTCTTCTACACCTTCGCGCTTTAATTTTCTTTCACGTTCAGCAGGGTTCAAAATATGCAAAAACAAATCTGGATGATAAGGCTCTAAAGCGATCTTTGGAGATTCATTAAAGGTCATAACGACGATAGGCAATAAATCCTTTCTCGCAGCTTTGTTGGCAACACGAAATAATTCTTGATGCCCCTTATGTATGCCATCAAAATAGCCGAGAACAACGACTGAATCAGATGGTGTGCCAATATCTTTTTGGTTTTTTATAGGAATAGTAATAATCATAAAATAATTATATCATAGCGATAGCTATTTCTGGAACAGAAAATCTGAAATGTCGTTTTTTTCACCTGAAGTGTAGCTGTTTTCAAAAAGCACTTCACTCTATCGTTGCTTAACTATGAACTTTGCAATATTCTTCTCAAAAACTTGTAGGACATCTTCAAAAGTTTGAAAGGAGTGATTAGACTTGTTCGGTAACCATAAAGTGTCATACTATGCTTATGTATGAAAAAGCAATGCAACTAACTCCTGAGAACTTTAAATTACTAATTGGTGTCGAAAAGGTAGAATTTAGAATCGAGGTACACCTATGGCTGTAAAATTTACAAAATGAGACAACTTGGGCAAGATGTTTGAAGAATTTCCTAAACTCCCTGATTTGAAGCAAGTCACTTTCCCTGATGACAAAGAAAAAGCCAAAGCAGCAAAGAAAAACTAGATGACTGCTTTCCAACAACTCCCATCTAATGTGCTTCAGACTGGGTTATTTTTCTCTCCATCTGTTATCTTGGATTCTCAGACAGTTTCAGCTAAAGAATATCTTTTCCCTTATCAGAAGGAACGGCTCAAGCCATTCAGACAAGTTAAGGGACGACAAGCCAATATTTGAAACCAGATACCAGTTCTTATAGTCAATTGAAATAAAATCTGAAGAAATCGAGTAGGAAACTCAAATCAATTTTTAGCAGTGTTCTATTCCAGATTCAATCCACTATACATATTAAAAAGTATGGGTATCAAAACAAAAAAATAGGCTCTCCGAAAACTCGGAAAGCCTTATTTAATGCTACTTCTAGCTTCCTCGCCTTTACAGTTCAAGGCTCGGGATAAAAAGGTTCACTGAACCTTTTTATTTAGCGATTGGGTAAACAGAAACTTGTTTTTTATCGCGTCCTTTACGTTCAAAGCGTACTACGCCTTCAACTTTAGCGAACAAAGTATCGTCTCCGCCACGACCAACGTTTACACCTGGATAGATGTGTGTACCACGTTGACGGTAAAGGATTGATCCACCTGTTACAGTTTGTCCGTCAGCTGCTTTAGCTCCAAGACGTTTTGCTTGTGAATCACGTCCGTTTGATGTAGAACCTCCACCTTTTTTGTGGGCGAAAAGTTGCAAGTTGTTAAGAGTCATTTTTAACATAATGTTTTCCTCCGTGTTAGTTTTCTGTGATAACTCTGGTTTGGACGAACTCAGACGAGTTCTCCGATAAGTTTGCCATACCTAAGAAAAATGATTCAAAGAATAACTGGGTCATTTCTCTCTGGTGTGAAGGAAGAGCTTTTGGAATTTCAACCATCAGATAACCACCTTCATCTTCGTTTAATTCTAGGATTGGTTCATAGCCTGCAAATTTCTCAATAGAATTGATAAAGTTAATGGCAAGCGTAGAAACCGATGCACACACGACATCTAAGCCGCATTCGCCACTCTCGGCGTGTCCAGTAATTTCCGCATTCCTCAGCTCGCCATCTTCGGCTCTCTCAAAGACTGCTTGTATCATGTGTTCTCCTTAAAATTAAGCGTTGATTGCGTTGATGACAACTTTAGTATATGGTTGACGGTGACCTTGTTTACGGTGGCTACCTTTTTTAGGTTTGTACTTGTAAGTAACCACTTTCTTTTGTTTTCCTTGTTTTTCAACAGTTCCAACCACAGTAGCTCCAGCAACAAGTGGAGTTCCGACAACAGTGTTTTCACCACCAACAAGAACAACTTCGTTAAAAGTAACTTCTTGACCAGCTTCAACGTTCAATTTTTCAACGTAAACTGCTTGACCAACTTCAACTTTAACTTGTTTTCCGCCAGTTTTGATAATTGCGTATGTGCTCATTATGCACCTCCTATGATTTTTATGGGTTTCCCCGACTTTTTGTGAAGACTCGCCTAGCATCGTGGGACGAACCACTTAAAAGAAGAGCTCTATGTAGAACAAAGTTTAAATTTGTTCTACGACGAGCAACGATGTTCGTGCGGTTGCACAGGATTGTGCATAGTCAACTCTCTAAGTATAGCATATCTCCTATTTTCTTACAAGTAATAACACCTAAAATCAAGCTTTTTCTTTTACTTTTTTCCGCCACGAGGCAAAAAGCATGCTGATATAAAAAATGCTCATCATAATAGGAACACCAAGAATGGTCTTTTCATGATAGAAAATCGTCAAATAGGCTGAAAAGACAACGCCAAGGATAAAACTACTAAGCAGGCTAACAAATATGAACCCTTCACGCAAAAAAGGAGTGTGCTTAGTTCGGAAATAATTTCCAAAAGCTAGCATTGTTCGTTTGATATTCCCTGTCATAAAGGCATTATTATAAGCAATACCCGAAACCTCACCAAAGGCAGTTGTCACCAGTCCCATACAGAAGGCCAAGGGCGGCACTAGATAGATATTATCTACAGTTTGTGGCACAAAACCAATAATTATTGATAAGATTACCAAAGGAATCAGTGACAGAATTGGCTTTTTCACAATTCTCAATTTTTCCCTATAAATGGTTAGTAAAAAAACTCCCAGCATAAACGCTATTAAGGTTAAAAGCTTATCCCTAACATCCGAAACATTATTCTGTATTAGCTCTACCGAAAGAAAGACAACATTTCCAGTTTGTCCAGCTACAAGGGTATTCCCGCGAACAATAAAAGTGTAAGCATCCACATATCCAGCACAAAACGTCAAAAAAAGTGCTAACCTTTTAGACTGACGTGATATTTTTCTTATAGGTAATAACCTCATTTTCCCTCCCATTGTATTTTCTCTTAGAATATTGTACCATTTTCTTTCTAAAAAATCGTAGGCTACCATTTAGATTTTACTATTAGCATAATAATAGACAACTATTTATCCAAAAATAGATAGAGATAACATGTTTGTAAACAAAGCATACGAACCTTTAGTAAAATCATTTCCATGAAACTAGAATAGAGCCCCTCTTAGCAAAAATCATTATTTTAATTTATTTCTAATCACTCCTTGACATAAATAACTCTCACCAATAAAAGACTATGTCTTAAAAAAATGGTATAATAAAATCAATACTTGGGCTTGATGGCTATGCTACTAATAACAATTAGGAGAGAAAATCAGGCACTTGTTAACAACAAGGATTATCCCCTTGAGATGAAAGGAACTTTAGAAATCTTATGATGAACATGCAAAACATGATGCGTCAAGCACAAAAACTTCAAAAACAAATGGAACAAAGCCAGGCCGAACTTGCTGCCATGCAATTTGTTGGCAAATCTGCTCAAGACCTTGTCCAAGCGACCTTAACTGGAGATAAGAAAGTTGTCAGCATTGATTTCAATCCAGCTATCGTTGACCCAGAGGACCTTGAAACTCTTTCTGATATGACCGTTCAAGCCATCAACTCTGCTCTTGAACAAATCGATGAAACTACCAAGAAAAAACTGGGTGCTTTCGCTGGGAAATTGCCATTCTAAAAACAAGGACCTAGAGCAATACTTGTCGATAACAAAGGCTAAGAAAGGTGCAAAAATTATAAAAAACGCATAATAGCAAATGAACTGCACCCCAAAAGTTAGACAGAATAAATCTAACTTTTGGGGTGTTTTATTATGAAATTGAGTTATGAAGATAAAGTTCAGATCTATGAACTAAGAAAGCAAGGACAAAGCTTCAAACAGCTTTCAAAAAGATTTGGTGTGGATGTTTCTGGTCTAAAGTACATGGTGAAATTAATTGACCGTTATGGCATAGAAATCGTTAAAAAGGGGAAGAATCGTCACTATTCTTCTAAATTGAAACAAGAAATGATGGATAAAGTCTTACTGGAAGGTTGTTCACAAAGAAGTGTTAGTCTTGATTATGCCCTCCCAAACCAAGGAATGCTTTCATTTTGGCTAGCACAATACAGGAAAAACGGGTATACTATTGTTGAGAAAACAAGAGGGAGAGTACCTAAAATGGGACGTAAGCCAAAAACGAGACCTGAAGAGAGGACAGAATTAGAACGTCTTCAAGCAGAAAATGAGTACCTGAGAGCGGAGAATGCCATCCTAAAAAAGTTGAGAGAACTCCGCTTGAAGGAGGAAAAAGAGAAAGAAGAGAAAGAAGAAAGACAGAAATTGTTCAAGAATTAATGACTGAGTTTTCGTTAGATCTTCTTTTAAAAGCCATTAAACTAGCTCGTTCGACCTACTACTATCACTTGAAACAGCTAGATAAACCAGATAAGGATCAAGAGCTTAAAGCTGAAATTCAATCCATCTTTATCGAACACAAGGGAAATTATGCTTATCGTCGGATTTATTTAGAACTAAGAAATCGTGGTTATCTAGTAAATCATAAAAGAGTTCAAGGCTTGATGAAAGTACTCAATTTACAAGCTAAAATGCGACAGAAACGAAAATATTCTTCTCATAAAGGAGACGTTGGTAAGAAAGCAGAGAATCTCATTCAACGTCAATTTGAAGGCTCTAAAACAATGGAAAAGTGCTACACAGATGTGACAGAATTTGCCATTCCAGCAAGTACTCAAAAGCTTTACTTATCACCAGTTTTAGATGGCTTTAATAGTGAAATTATCGCCTATAATCTTTCAACTTCACCCAACTTAGAACAAGTAAAAACAATGTTGGAACAGGCATTCACAGAGAAGCACTATGAGAATACGATTCTCCATAGTGACCAAGGCTGGCAATACCAACACGATTCTTATCATCGGTTCCTAGAGAGTAAGGGAACTCAAGCATCCATGTTACGCAAGGGAAACAGCCAAGACAACGGTATGATGGAATCTTTCTTTGGCATTTTAAAATCGGAAATGTTTTATGGCTATGAGAAAACATTTAAATCACTTAATCAATTGGAACAAGCCATTATAGACTATATTGATTATTACAACAACAAGAGAATTAAGGTAAAACTAAAAGGACTTAGTCCTGTGCAGTACAGAACTAAATCCTTTGGATAAATTAATTGTCTAACTTTTGGGGGTCAGTATAAAATGCACTCAATATTATGCGTTTTCTCATGAAAAATTCTCTTTTCATACTCATTTAAAAGGAAATTTATCGTTTTACGGACATGTATATTACAGATTTCTATAGGTCGTATATAGACAGGATATCATCGCTTGGAAGTTGTCCTTTTTGACACCAATCAGTAATTTAGTTCTCAGGAGTTAATGGCAGTGCTTTTCGTACATAGTTTCATAACTACAGTATAGCATAGTATATCGCTTTATAGTTTTCACTATTGATGAACTGCTTGAGCTGCTGTGATAAGGGTTAACTTGTAAACATCATCTGCATTACATCCACGAGAGAGGTCGTTAACAGGCTTGTTCAAACCTTGCAAAACAGGACCTACTGCCGCAAAGCCACCAAGACGTTCAGCCATCTTGTATCCGATATTTCCTGCCTCGATACCTGGGAAGATGAAGACATTTGCTTGACCAGCTACCGTACTTCCAGGAGCTTTCAAAGCTGCAGTTTCAGGAACAAAGGCTGCATCAAATTGCAACTCACCATCGATTTCAAGGTCAGGGCGCAAGTCGTGAGCAATTTTAGTTGCTTCAACGACCTTATCAACGCTTTCACCAAAACCTGAACCTTTAGTAGAATAGCTTAGCATAGCAATTTTAGGCTCGATTCCAAACATCTTAGCTGTGATTGCTGAGTTGATGGCAATTTCAGCCAAAGCTTCTGCATCTGGATTGATGTTGATAGCACAGTCTCCAAATAGGTAACGTTCAGAGCCACGAACCATGAGGAAGGCACCTGAAGTACGAGTTACATTTGGACGAGTTTTAATGATTTGTAGGGCTGGACGAACTGTTGAAGCAGTTGAATGAATCGCACCTGACACCATTCCATCAACCAAGCCCAAGTAAACCAACATAACACCAAAGTAGTTTACATCTTCAACCAAAACCTTGCGTGCATCTTCTTCAGACATTTTGCCCTTGCGACGCTCCACCAAGGCAGCAACCATTTCTTCAAATTGAGGATAATGTTGAGGGTCAATGACTTCATAACCATCCATGATCCCTTCAATTTCAAGATAAATTTTAATTTTTTCAGGATTTCCAAGCAAAACAGGAATCACTTCTGTTTCTTTTACCAAGCGTTTAGTTGCTTGAAGAATACGTGGCTCTTCCCCTTCAGGGAGAACGATACGAGCATTTTTACCAACCAGGTTGGCTTTGAGACTTTCAAAAACTTCCATGAGTTTTCTCCTTTAAGATAATAATTATACTCTGAAACAGTTTTTATAGAGTATTAGTTGATAACTGGGTAATAAGGTTGCTAAAATCATCCGGCAAGGGACTTTCTAACTGCAAGTCTTGCTTTAAAAATGGATGATAAAAAGATAGGAAATGGCAATGCAGAGCCTGACGTTGAATGCCGTCATCCAAGCTACCACCGTACAAATCATCGCCCAACAAAGGAAAACCAATATGAGAAAAATGGACTCGGATTTGGTGGGTTCGTCCAGTATGCAGACGAATATCAACCAAGTGGATATTTCCATAAGAAGCGACAATCTTGTAAGAAGTATGGGCATACTTTCCACCTTTAGCCACCCGTCTGGTGATAATAGAGTCTTCGTCACGCGCAATCGGGGCAATAATTTCCCCCTCTGACTCCAAGTGTCCATCACCTTTAACCAAAGCAAAGTAGCGTTTTTCAATGGACTTCTTCTGCAACTGCTTGTCCAATCGTGCATGGGCATAGCCGTGCTTGGCAAAGAGCATCGAGCCAGAAGTATCCCTATCAAGCCTGGTCACAATGTGAACTTGCTGATTTTCGTAATTTTGCTTGACGTAGTAACCCTTGATAAAATTGGCAATGGTATTGGAGTGGTTAACACTAGGAATAGAGGCAACTCCATAGGGTTTATTCAAGACTAGAAAGTGGTCATCCTCATAGAGAATATCCAGTGGGCGCTCGATAGCTTCCAAGGTTTCAAAGCCTTCCTCAGCGGGAATATCGATAGTAACGCGGTCCCCAAGATCCAATAGATAGGTTGCATTTTGTGGTTGGTCATTGACCAGAATAGCCCCACCTCGAAACTTAATCTTGGCCAGAAGCCCCTTAGAAACCTCGTGCTTTTTTAAGAAGGTCTTAACCTTGACATGCTCATCTGCGATAAATTCAAACCTCATTCGTCCACCTCGCCGATAAAGGCATCCTTAACACGGTTCCAGAAACTAGTATGGCTAGGAGTCGCGACAAAGTGAATCTTATGATGATCGATTTGATACTCAATACGCTCAATATTACGGAAAGAATAAACGCTATTGTCAACCGAAATGGTATGGTAATCATTTCTCGTTGGAATGAGTTCAATCTTATCCTTCTTAGGAACGATAATGGAAGAGCCCAGCGTTCGATAGACACGATTATTGAGGCTGGCAATTTCCGTTAATTGCAAAGCTTCAATGGTAGGGTGTAAAACAGCACCGCCAAGAGACTTGTTATAAGCCGTACTACCAGTCGGTGTTGAAACTGTTAGCCCGTCTCCACGAAAACGTTCAAAGGGAACACCATTGATGACAATATCTGCCACCATGGTTCGATCAGACCTGCGGATGCTGGCTTCATTGAGGGCACGAAAAATCTTGACCTCTCCATTTCCAAGAAAAACCTTCACATTTAGAACAGGGTAAGAAACCCTTGCTCCGGTATCTAGCTGCAAATTGGTCATTAACTTATCCAACTCAAAATCACGATAATCGGTATAAAAGCCCAGATGTCCTGTATGAAGACCGATAAAGCGTACCTTATCAAGTTGGTCTTCATACTTATGAAAGGCCGATAAGAGCATGCCATCTCCACCAATGGAAATGACAATGTCCGGACTGCTATCATTGAGTATAAACTGATTTCTTTTCAAACGATCTCGCAATTCATACAAAACCCTTTGACTCTGCGGTTTTCTATTGGCTATCAGGTCAATTCGTTTACCTGTATTCTTCATCTGTATCGTCACTGTTTCCTACACCGTCGTTTAATTTTCTACTCAAAGGATCAAAAAGTGCCTGGGCTTCTTGGATATCATCACGAATTTCACCCATTTCTTCATCCAACTGATGGGCGATTCTAGCTGTAATTTCCAGTCGCTTCTTAATCTCCTCTGGGAAATCCCCTTGGTACTTGTAGTTGAGAGAATGTTCTATCGTTGCCCAGAAATTCATGGCCAAAGTACGAATCTGAATTTCCGCCAAAATGGTCTTGGCTCCATTGATGGTATCAACCGTATATTCTACTACCACGTGATAGGAACGGTAGCCTGAAGCCTTTCGATGAGTAATGTAATCTCGCTCCTGTATGATTCGCATATCCTGACGCTTATGCAAAATCTCCACTACTTCCTTGACGTCATCTACAAACTGAACCATCACACGTAAGCCAGCAATATCCTGCAAATCGTGTTCCAAGGTTGCATAAGTAATGCCACGACGAGCCATTTTTTCTTTGATGCTCTCAATTGGCTTGACCCGACCCGTCACAAACTCAATCGGAGAATGCTTATTTTGCTTACGATATTGCTTGCGAATACCACGAAGTTTAATCTTTAACTCACCAACAGCTTGAATGTAAGGATCTAGAAATTCTTCCCATTCTAAGGTCATATATTCTCCCTTGTTCTCATATTATCCGTCAAAAATATCTTTGATTTTTTCTCCAGATTCATATACAATAAATACAATGCTTATTATACCATAAGTGAAAAACGTTTACAAATAGTTATCATCACTTGTAAATAGTTGAGTTTTTACTTATTTTTCGTTAAAATCATTTACACTAATTTCCATCGTTTTTTTAAATCGTATTCATCTTCGTATTCATTTTTACAATCATCTTTGCCCGTATAGTTGAGAAGGTTGCAATTTAATTCTAATAGTTTATAAATAGAAAACCGTGATTACTCACAGTCTTTTAAAAATAAAATAAAAAAACTCCATCAAAACTATTGACATTATGCAACAAAAGTTGTATAATGGATACATAAGGTTAAGGAGGAAACCTTAGACAAGGAAACTAGTAGAAAGGAACATGAAATGTTTAAGTTCAAAAAGAAACCACTCAAAGCAAAAACAAATAAGCTAGTAGTCAAAATAAACTTATTTATAATCAGCTTTGAATGGCACATCGAATTTGGATAGTGAAAAATCACTATCCACCCCTTCGGGGGTGTACTTAAATTATAACAGGAAAAACAATGAAAGTAAATCTTAAAGTTAGAAAAACCACCAAGCGTGAAAAAGTTGAATTTATTATTGGACTTCTTCTACTCCTATTTGCAGTTTGGTATTTTACGAGGTAATATATGTCAGTAGATATTGAAGCTATCCGCTGGCTTTTAGACAACGCCACAGCCTATGCTATTAGCAAAAACTGTGGCATGTCTATTCAGGCCGTGGACAAGTATAAAAATGGTGTATCGGATATTATGAATATGCGTCTAAAACACGCTATCAGCATGATAACATACGCCCAGGAACTTAAAAAGCAGTGATTTCGGTCACTGTTTTTTATTTTTAACAAAACACCGTTTTTGACAATAATACACCACGATTTCCTCTCCATATTATTCATGTAAACGCTTTTTTGAACAATAGGATTGTGATTTTGCTTTCTAATCGTTCAAAATGTGTGTTTTTGAAAAATAAAAAAACCGCAAGCCTGAGCCTGCGGTGAAAAATTATTCTTTGTCTTTGTTTTTATTTTGATTATTCCCTGTAAACAAACCAATTAGCCCTAATGCAGTAGTTCCAGTTAAGACACTACCTGCAATTTGTTTATCTGTTGCTATTAAGTAAATTCCACCAATAATAACAACGAGGGCGATTAAAAAGCCAAATAACTGTCCCAATTTATGAGAAGCAATATTCCCTGATAAGTATTTATCTTCCATCTCTCTACGATGTTGGCTTTCTGCAATACCATTATCAATAATCTTTTGAGCAGCATCCGGATATAGCTCTTTATATCCTTTGAGAATATCTGGATGAGGTAGGTCACCTTGATAGATTTCCAACTTCTGTAAAACTACTTGACGCTGTTCATGTGGTAAGCGCTCGACTTCATCAACAATATTATTGACTTCAATCAAATCTTTATTCTCGGTATCCAAATTTCATTACCTCTTTCTGAATGCCCATCGTTGATTTCTTGTAATCACTTTTGACTTTCTTCCAGTCTGGGACTGTATCAGCTTTTACTTTCGAAATGTTCTGGTTAAAGCTAAAAACAGGCAATACAATTGCTGTCATACCAAGTAAAAAAGACTTAAAGTATTGAGGTTGTTTTGTATTTTTTAACATCCCAAATTCCTCCTACTCGCTCCATAATATTTTTTTGAATTAACTTGATTATGACATCTTTCTTTAAAAAAGTCAATGTTTCTTACTCTTTTTAACAAAAAAATCCCCACAAGGACGAGTCCTGTGGGGTAGATAAACATTTTAGAAAAGTTTTCCTTTCCTTTTATTTTTTTAAATTATTTAGTCGTAATCAAGACGTCTGGCTCTACTGTGAACTCTGGCTTGTCTGCCATTGTTCCGTCTGGTTTGAGGTAGTACCAGCCTGTTCCGTCCGCAGACTGGATAAAGGCGTTTGATACCATGGCACCTTCTTTACCGTCTAAGTAGTACCAAGTCTCCTTGTACTTGACCCATCCTGTCTTCATAGCGCCCTCTACGTCGAAATAATACCACTTCTCAGCGATTTTCTTCCAGCCTGTCGCCATTTCACCTGACTGGTCAAACCAGTACCAGTTGCTGTCTGTGTGCTTCTTCCAGCGGTCTGCAAACATATAGCCTGAGCCGTCAAAGTAGTACCAAGTGCCGTTAATTTTCTCAAACTTATCTTTTGAATAAGAGCCGTCTGAGTGTACATACCAATAGCCTGTATCGTTCTTCTTCCAACCTGTTTCAATTGTCAAGCCACTTTCAATATCCTGCTTGAACTGTTCACGGCTAATGCCCCATTTGGCAAGATAAGGATACGGGTCAACGTGGTCTGAATGGTTGTCTGGTTGGTTATTGGTACAGTATTCATGTGTTTTGATACCTTCCAAACTGCTTGTATCAAGCGTTTTCGGCAAACCTGCTTCATCTGCTAGATTGCGTAAGAGTTCGATATAGAGACGGTAGTCTGTCATGAACTCTTCTTTAGTTGAATGGCTTTCAATCAATTCAACTGCCGCATAGCTTTCCGCATTCCAATCGCCCCCAACGTCCCAGGCACCATTATTTACAGGACCGACCTGCAGGACACGACCGTTACCAACCACATGAGAGAAGAAACCAAGCTCAGGGTTCTTTCTGTAGTGGTAGTCTGCCTCATTTTGAGCGGTAGAATTACGGTTCCCCGTAGAGTGAGCGTGCACTTGTCGATATGGCGCATAGCCTACTTGTGGCAAGCCTGTACGTAGTCTGCTTGTATCGATATCCATTACTCTTGTCCTTTCCAAGCGTCGTTCATCTGTTTCACGGCTGACTCCACAAAGGTATCCAAGTCCTTATTGGTCATACTGATATTATATTTGGTCAGCTCAGCTCTAACTTTATCACGAGCTTGCTCTAGCTTTTCATCACCTTTATAACCTGTCTCAGCAGCCACCTGCTCCACGGCATTCACTGCATTCTTGGCTAGGATTTCAGCGATGATTACCGCTTTCTCTCCGCCTTTACGCAAAAGATAGTCTTTCACCATTTTCACGATACTGCCTACTGCTACTGCTAAAAAGCCTGTCGCAAAAGCGATAATAAATTCATTAAATTGTGTCATGTGTTGTTTCCTTTCTATTCTCTATAAAACTTAACATTAACGCTACCTATATACTCCCTTAAGTTTGTACCAGTTAGATATATGACTCCTCGGTTATACATATCAGCCTGAATTCTTATTAATTTGCTATTATTGAGTTGTACATATCGTATAGCAGCAACCTTAATATCATTACCTTTAATATCAATATTGTACCCACCCCAGTACTGCCACATTCTTGTGTTTAACACTTCCAATAATAATGACGGTCCACTCGACCACACCAACCTATCGCCAATATAGCGCTTGACAATCTCTCTACTTCCTAACATGATTCTTACTCTATCTCTCATAGCTTCACCTACTTAAAAATATCGTAAATCGTGTGAGGGTCTTTGGTAGTAATAGCATCGTACTGCTCTTGCGTACCGGCCCAATAGTTGAGTGCCTGCGAACCGTTCTGATTGACAATGTTCTGACCTGGAACTCCACTTCGCCCTTGTTCACCATCGTTGACATTATCCAAATGGGTAAAAGCAGAGGCTCTCAATCCTCTGTAATTCACTTCAATGCGAACTTCAAACCAACCACCAGAACGCTGAGAAGCACTCCATGTGCCAAATTTTCCTGCTGAATCAGGGGTCTGATTTCTCAAAGAACGCCAGTTTGTATAGCCAAAACCACGATAGTAATAATCAAGAGTATAGCCGCTCGTGACTGCTTCGCCATCGTAGAATACATCCGCAAACAAATTCAATCGGCTAGTAGAGCCATTCTTATAAGAACCCTCAATACGAACGCTGGCATTCAAACTATGCCCATTATCCCCTTTTAAGCTATCCCGTTGAGTCGGTGTCAGCGTATCGAATGATGGACGATTTTCTAAGGCGGAAATCCTAGCCTTGATGGGGATATCATTGTACAACTCCCATTTTTGGGCATAAGTAGACAAGTCTTGGTGGGAGGTCAAGTAGCCTTTCTCTTCCAGCTCCGCTTTTGTAACGAGGGTTTCTGGATGGACTTTCGGTCTACTCTCAAGGGTGTCCAGTCTTTTCTTAACCTCCCTATCCTTTAGCTCTGAGTCTTCTTTGATAGCCTTGACATCCTCACCGATTGCTCTTGCTAGATTTTCAAGGTTACTCATAGCACTCACGCTTTCGCTGCGTTATAGGTTGCGACCAAGTCAACATTGGCAATCTGGTCTACACGTCCGCTGACTTCAGTTACTTTGCCAAGAAGTGCGCTATTTTCATCTTGTCCCATACTTGTGATTTTTTCCGCGATTTCTTTCAGTGTGTCCAAATTCTCAGGCGTTCCTTCACCCAAGATTTCAGCCTTGACCTCTGATTTAGCTTGAGAGATTGCTTGGTTCATGTCAGACGTGCTGACTTTCGTTTTCAGCTCTTCGTTTACCTTTTTGTTATCTTCCCCCACTGCCTGCGCAAATGCTGTTAATTTTGTAGTATCCATTTTGTGTTACACCTTTCCTAAATTGTAATAAAAGAGTAGGTCTGGCAATTCCTGACCTACTAGGCTCTCGCCTACAGTTCTACCTGCAAGCTGTTTTTTTACTTCTTCTGCGATATCCAGCTCTTTTAAAGCATGGACTTCCTCTGTGACCAATTCTTTATCTGAGGCCACTATCTTGATATGGACAGATTTATCACTGGGGAAAACATAGCCTCCAGCCGTGATTTCCAAGCGATAACTCCCAATGGGCAAGATAGCGTCCAGATGAAAACTCACACCTTGACCGGTAACGGTTACCTGCTTCTTCCACTGGTAGCCCTCCTTGGTCAGACTGATCAGTGCCTCCTTCCCTTCCAGAGAGGAGATGACTTGGTAATCTTCGTCTAAGAGGGCAAAACCAAAGGTGGAAGCCAAGTCCCCTTGCTTAATCAGGTGCCCACCGTCAATTTGCCGCAAATTGGTCATATTGAGATTACAGACCATTCTGCACCTCTTTCTTTACTGTTTACTTTGTATCAAGGTTTTCAGTTCTCTCACATCTTCACCTAGCGATTTGACCTGTTCAGCCAGCACCAGAATAGCCTTATTTTGTTCGTCATGGTTATCCAATCTTTTGTTAGCCGACATTCGAAATTCGCGTAAGTTCTCAATGTCTTTTTCTATGGCTGTCATGCGATTTTCCTGCTTGGTTGCCCTGTCCTTCATGGAAAAGTACAAGACAACCACAGGAATCAGAGAAAAGAGAAACCGAATCAATAAGTGCTCAATCTCTGTCATAAACACCTCGCTAGTTTGCCAGATGGCTCAAACCACGTCGCTTCAATTCCTTGCGCACACGGTCTTTCCAGCGTTTATGTACCCATGAAAAGTCAACTGCTCCACGTTCCAGTAGGTTGATGTACATGTCGATTTTGGCTTGGTCTAGTGTAATCTTACTCATTGCTGCTACCTCCATTGTCTTCACTAGGGCTCTCTTGGTTTGTCGTTTCAGAAATGTCATCTTCTTTCTCGCTTTCTTTCTTATCTTCTACCGCTGGGGTTGGTTGTGCTTCTTCAGTTTGCTTTTCTGTGTCCGTAACCTGAGGGGTGTCCTCCTCTTTCTCCTCCTGGTCAGACTCTCCTTGAGCTTCCAGCTCCTCCAATCGCGCTAAGATATCCTCAATATCCTGAGCATTCTGGAGATTGACCTTCTGCATGCCATCCATGAGCTGATTGGCTCTCTCCAGCGCTTCCGTCGTCTTAGCCAATTGTTCTTGGTTCTTGACAATGGCACTAGTCGGGTCCAGTTCGGTGCGAACCAATTCCAAAACCGCTTGGATAAGGGCGTCCTCACTATCCTGTGTGTGGTCACCTGGCAATTCGCACTGCTCATAAGAATAGCGCCCCTTGTTTTCCATCTTGATTGCGACAACTGTTACATTTTCCCCACCTTTCAAGTAGGGATTAATTGCTACTTCGTAATTCATTCCTTATTTCCTTTCATTTTAGCTTGCGTTTCGTCAAAAAGTTCTTTAAGCGCTGGGTCATATTCCAGCACCGCCTTAAAGGCCTGTAATTCAGCCAAAGCCAGCCTATGGTGTACATTTAAATGCGCATAGTTCAATTCGATATCAGCCAAACGGTCGACGAGTGACTCAGCGACTAGCTTGTCGATTGTGTGATTATCCATGTCTGTTCTCCATTTTTTCTATTTTTTGATTTAATTCTTGAATGGCCTTGATTAAGTAAGGCACCAATTCAAATGTGCGATATGAATATGCACCGTCAGGATTCTCATAGAATGCTTCAGGGGCATATTTCTGGACATCCTGAGCCATGATACCACATGAGATATCCTCAATTTGGCCATCGTATTCTTTACGATAGCTGTAAGTCTTCAGCTTTTCGATGACATCTAGACCAGATACTTGACTGTCTTGAATATTTGATTTATAGCGACGGTCTGAGATTCTTTTATTCATCTCAATCCAGTCGCTACCTCCGTTACCTTGTCTATTCAAATATAGCCAGGTACCTCCTTGTGAAGTATCTTTCCATAATTTATTATATATAGGTGAGTAAAGCCACTCACCGCCACTATAAGTGATACGACCAGACACCCTCAAACTACCATTTATCACTGCTCCATTTGAAAACGACGGTTGACTATAAAAAATTCACTCTTGATCTATCCGAAAAGTCAACCCTACCGTGAAAATTTGCTCCGTTTCGGCAATGCATGTTTCCTAACGTTGTCACATACCAAGCATTGGGGCCAGGACTGTTCCAATTGTAACCCCAGTTCGCCCAAAATGCGGTATTTTCGCCATTGTAGCTTCCGCCTTCGCCGTTTCCCATGCCGACCGAGAATTGGTTGACACCAGAAATCCAGCGACCTCTTCCTTGAGCAAAACGACCAATTGTAAACCCTCCTATTTGACCCTGATAAGCTTCTAAGAAAGTCGAGCGATTCACAACTGATTCAATCTTAGTCGCAAAGATACGTTTAGAAGTTAGTTCTCCAATAAAGGCGTCGTTGGCAATAAGTTTCCTAATAAACGCATCATCAAATCTCACTTTATCAGCTGTGACCGCTTCGGCAGCTAAAACAGCTGTCGTTACTGAACCTGATTCAAAATTAGCTGTCTTCAACTTATCAACCATGGCAGACTTGATGACTGCTCTGTCAATCAGGGTCTCGCCTGTTATATGGGTTAATTTCCCAGAAAGACGATTATGACCATTGGCTCCTAGATTGATACCCGAAATCAAATCACCTGCACTGTTGATGTTTTGAACCAACCAGGAGCCAGCTAGTTGAGTCATTTTTGTTTGCGTTGCTTCAAGCTTCTTATTCGCATCTGCGACTGCATCTTCTGGATGTGGTTGCCATGTTCTAGGTTTATAACCTTTGTACAAGTCAACTTCTGTAATATACAAATCAGCTGTTCCTGATGATGAGCCATTGTTCTCAAAACGAATGTAAGCATTATCCATTTCTCCGGAATTAAAAGTTACTGAGACATCTTCGCATCTAGAGGTAGATAGTTTCTTGCTACTAACAACTTTCTTAAAGATTGTGAATCCATCGCTCTCGCCTGCTCTTCGTCCCAAAATATAAACATCATAGCTTGCTAGAGCACTGTTGTTAAATCCTCTAAAATTCAGTACATAGTCAGTATTTCGTTCAAGATTAAAACGGTGACTAGACAAAAAGTTTTTGTTTTTAGTTGCATTGCTTAAACGCATAAGGTCTTTCTGCCCGTTGTGATAAAAGCTATGCTTAACCAATCTTCCTAAATTTTGAGTTGAGACCCATTTATTCGTATCATTTTTAAAATCACTATTCTTAATGAGGTTAGGGCCGCTTACACTATATTTCCCAACCTCAACCTGAAACAGTTGATTGGTCATAGCCATGCGAGCAACCTTATCCGCAATTCCATTTTCAGTATTGCCCAAAATCCGCTCGTAAAGTTCACTGGTTTCCTTAACACGCTGGAAGTCAGTAGTCTCTACCTTACCTGCCAGTTGATGGGATAGGTTCGCAATGTTCCTGGTCATATCCTGCTTATAAGTTGTTATTTGGCTTGAAATATCCCTAAATGTCCCGTCGGCAGATTGACGATAGCTAGCTATTTGGCTAGTTATTTCTCTATTCGCACTCGTTTTAACTCCTTCAATTCTCCGATGAATCCCCTCCACGTCTTCTTGATAGCTTGATTTCCCTACATAATCTCTGGATATCTGCTCACGAACTGCTCTTGCTTGTCTCGCGCTCTCCTCACGAGTATAGCGCTGTAAGCTTTCCTGTCTTTGACCATCTTGAGTAACATAGGCCTGAACAGCCGACAAATCCGTTCGCAATTCCTGCGCTGTTCGCTCAAAGCTAGCCTTAGCTTGTGTGATGAGACCATTGGTGTCTTCAAGCGCTGGACTCCAGTCTGTCGCTAGGGTACCTTTTTCAAGTTTAATCCTACGAATGAAAAGAGTTCCTTCGTATCCTAAATCTGAATTGAATAGGATCATCTGTAGCTTGGATTCAGAGGGCGCATCCTCTTTAAAAAATACCGGACCTGTAAGCCTAAATCGCTGCCACTCCCTAGTCGCAGTGGACTTTTTTTGTCCCTCTATACCAAAGCCATTCCCACCATTATGCATCATGTGGAAAGGAAAAGAACCATCAACTTCATCGAGTTTATAATCAAACGAGAGAGTCCAAGTTGTCCCAATATCGGACTTTGAAAGATAGGGATCTAGATTATCAAACACAAAACCAAAACTAAAAGGAGACTGTTGAATTTTCTCGGAATCACGATAATAGTTCCGACCACCAACTTGCATATTTGAAAATTCTTCTCGCAATTTTCCAGCTTCAGCCACAACTAAGGTCTTATCTGCCTTGTCCTTGGTTGCGTTCAGGATTTCCTGGCGGATAGAGCCAGCTCGCACCTCAAATTCAGCCTGACTCAACTTCTGATTTAGTTTGTTCTGCGTGTCTGTCTCAAGACTCTTCACAGATTGCCGGATATTCTCAGCAGTCACGTTGAGGGAGCTGATATCCGCTTTGGTTCTGAGACCTTCAGTCAAACGCCTCACTCCAGCATCAAGCGCATCAGCGCGCTGATTAAAACGAGAGGTCATTGTTGAAATACGAGTAGAGCTCTCTTCTTGTATACGGTCTATCTGACTCGTCAGAGTCTCTGCTGTTTGCCTGACTTCTGATTTGTTAGCTTTCCCTTCCATTCTGTTCGTCAGTGCAGTTAGCCTGCCTTTAGTCGTCTCTTCATATCTTGCCTGAGAGCTTCTGACTCCAGCCAAGTCATTCTTTATCTGACCGAGAGCTTGAACTTGTTTGGAAATGTCAGTTTTAAGTTGCCTTTGCTTGGAGCTTATATCATTGGTAACTGTCTGCTTTAGAAGATTCAAATCACCCGACAAAGCCGTCTGAGCA
>NZ_VMMT01000029.1:0-5963 GCF_013277355.1 Streptococcus sp. 1343 | reverse complement strand
CGTCAGTTCTATCTACAAGTTCAAAACAGTGTGTTGCGCAGTCTTTAACCAGCCGCCTAGTCCGCTCTATGGTATTCATTAAGTCAACATCTCTTGTTTAAGAGCACAAAATCAGGAAATCTTCTCGATTCCCTGATTTTTTCTATTTACGTTTTCGTGTTGAGCTACGTTCTGTTAATCCATGAGATAATAGAACTTCACGTTCTTCCAACACTTCCTTGTGCATAATCTTAGTCAACATACGCATACTAATGGCACCAAGGTCATAAAGAGGTTGGGCAATAGTTGTCAAGTTTGGACGGGTAAAGCGAGAGACTTGCGAATCATCACTGGCAATGATCTCAAATTCTTCTGGTACTGACACACCTTTATCAGCCAAACCGTTCAAGACACCTGCCGCCAACTCATCACCTGTTACAATTGCTGCAGTTGCATTTGATGAAATCAAGCGCTCTGCCAAGGCATAGCCATCTTCATAAGTGTATTTAGATTCAAATACCAATCCTTCGCTATAAGGAATATCTGATTTTTTCAAAGCTTCCTTGTAGCCAACCAAACGAACCTTACCATTGATGTCATCCACTAGTGGACCACTGACAAAAGCAATGCGCTCATTTTCTTTAGCGAGGTAGGTCACTGCATCAATCGTAGCTTGTTTGTAGTCAATATTGACACTTGGAAGCTGATGCTCTACATCCACAGTTCCTGCGAGAACAATCGGAGTACGTGAACGCGAAAATTCTGAGCGAATTTTATCTGTCAAGTGATAACCCATAAAGATAATGCCATCTACCTGCTTTGAAAAGAGGGTATTGACAACAGAAACTTCTTTCTCGTTATCTTCATCGCTATTAGCTAGGACAATATTGTACTTGTACATTTCTGCAATATCATCAATCCCCTTAGCCAAACTCGAAAAATAACCATTGGTAATATTTGGAATCACGACACCAACAGTGGTTGTCTTTTTACTTGCAAGACCACGCGCAACTGCATTTGGACGATAATCCAAACGATCAATTACCTCTAACACTTTTTTACGGGTATTCTCTTTTACATTTTTATTGCCATTAACCACACGGCTGACCGTCGCCATGGAAACACCTGCTTCACGAGCGACATCATAAATGGTTACTGTGTCATCTGCATTCATTCCTTTTCCTGTCCTTTCTATCCCACACATTCTTTTACAAGTAGAGGCACCGATTAAAGCTCTATATCTACTTACAAAAGTGAAGATGTGAAAATTTCGTTTTCATATTTTTACTTATTCCATTCTATCACTAATTGTAAACACTTTCAAGTGTTTTTTGAGGATTGATTGAAAAAATTTCATAGAAAGCCTAGGTTTAGCTCCTTGCTACCACCTTAGAGCCACAAAAAGGAGGAAACTAAGCCCCCTCAAGTTACAAATTGTTTGATTGAATAATTTTAACACATAATGGTTTTCGCGTTATGATAGTATCACAACCAACCAGATTCTTTCGCGATATTAGCTGCCTCTGTTCGATTACCTGCATCTAGTTTCGAAAGAATATTAGTAACATAGTTTCGGACTGTTCCGTTGGATAAATAAAGTTGATCTGCAATTTCTTGGTTAGAGAAACCCTGAGCAATTCCCTTTAAGACTGCGATTTCTTGTTCTGTCAACGGATTGGGATGCGTCATCACCACTTCCATCAATTCAGGCGAATACTCCTTGCGTCCCTCAAGGACGGTGTGCAAGGTTTGCATGAGGTCTGCAATGCTTCGTTCCTTTAATACATAAGCATCCACTCCAGCCTTGACCGCACGTTCAAAATACCCAGCACGCTTGAAGGTCGTCACCACAACCACCTTTGTTTCTAGATTTTCTGCTCGTATCCACTCCAAGACTTCAAGACCTGTCTTAACAGGCATTTCTACGTCAAGGATGGCGATATCCACAGACGCCTTTTTTAATAGTTGGATTGCTTCTTGCCCATTCTTTGCTTGAAAGACAGACTCTACATCCGGTTGAAGCGTGAGCAACTGGCACATGGCATCTCGCAACATACTTTGATCTTCTGCGACTAATACTTTCATCTAGTTTCTCTCCTTATAAGCTAGTCGAACCTGAACTTCTGTCGGTTGTTTCCAACTAATTACCTTTACTTCTCCCGAAAATGGAAGAACACGATCTCGAACTGTATGGAGGTCATCCCCCTTTATAGAAGTAAAGCCACAGCCATCATCTCTCACTGTTAGAATGAGTTCTTTCTCTGTCCGTTCTAATTTCAAGTAGACTTTAGACGCTTTAGCATGTTTGATGATATTGGTCACTAATTCAAGCAAAATCATGGAAGCCGTTGACTCCAATTCCTGAGTTAAGCTAGCTGTATCTAGTTGATTAGCTATTTCCACCTCAATTCCAGCAATTTCTAACATCTTTTTCACAGTCTCTAGTTCGGATGTCAAAGTTCTAGACTTAAGATTTTCCACAATGGTTCGCACTTCATTCATGGAATCCTTACTGATCTGGTGAATTTCTTTTAATTCCTTTTCCACCTGTGGATAAGCCTCCATCTGAAACAACTGCAAGGCTAAATCTGTCTTGACACTCAGCATAGCAAAAGTGTGTCCCAGACTATCATGCAAATCTTGACCCATACGACTGCGTTCATTTTCAGCAAGCAATAGATTTATCTGGGCATTTTGCTTAGCCTGAGCTTCTTTCAAATCCTCCACAATCCGAATCCGAACCAATCCAAAAGTCATTAAATCGACAAAAGTAAGAATTACAAGTAGATAGAATAGAAACTCAACTTCGATTCTCTGAAAAATCAACAGTTGGCCCACAACAAGGACTTGAGCAAGAAGAAAAGTCCAGACATGTAAAGAATTAAAACTACGTACGCCGAAATGATAAATTAAGAGATTGGCAAGGAAAAAGAAGAACCAGATATAATTTACAGCAACAAAGGCAGTATAGCCAGCTACATAGGCTAGCATGATAACCCAACCGAGCCAGGATAAACGCTGACTCTTGGTGGTTAAAACGCCTAAGTAAGCCAAGACAAATAGAATATCAATCCACAAATGCCAGCTAGGAAGCTCCCCAGTCACTACAGGAACGATGGGAAAAACCATAAAAATTAAACTGGCCCAATACATATAATCTATGCTTTTCAGTCTTTCAAGCATTAAGCATTCTCCTTATGACCTTGAAGGTAAATAGTCAAACCAAATAAAACTGCTGAAAAAACAAGTAAATAAACTGTGGTTGATAGATTGATGCCACCCTTGTTTAAGAAGGTCTTGAGCAACTCCATCAACTGATAGGTCGGGAGACACTTACCGACTGCTTGCATCCAGTCTGGAAATAAAGAGATAGGCATCCAGAGCCCACCTAAAACAGCCAAGCCAAGGTAAAGAAGATTGCCCACGACAGACATCAGCTGACTAGTTGGTAAGAGCGTCAAGGTCAAACCAATCGCTACAAATGCAATACTTCCCAAAATCAGCAAGAGCGCCGCCCCAATCCAATTTCCAAGAGACATGTCCACACCTCTTACAAAATGCCCAACTGAGAAAACAACCAGAATTGAGACCATATAATCAACCAGCATACTTGTTATCTTTGATAGATAATATTCTACCATATTTACAGGGCTATGACGCAATGTTTTCTGCCAATTGTTGATCTTGTCGGTATGTAAGACAGCTGGAAATGAGAAGATAGCTGTCGACATCATGGAAAAAGCCGTCATGGAGATAAGATAATCACGCATAAAATTCGCGGGTCCACCTGGTGTGTCCTGGTAGATGCCAGAAAAGAATAAATAGAAGGCTGTCGGCATCCCTACTGATAATAAATAATAGACTGATTGCCGTTTGGTCAATAGAAATTCTATCTTGTTTAGTGCGATCCATCGTTTCATCTTAGTCATCTCCCTTTTGTGTTTCTTCAAAGATTGTATCCAACAAGCTACGATTATTGACTTCAATTTCTTGAATCCTACATCCTGCTTGCACTAACAGTTGCCAAAAAGCATCCGCTTCACGTGTAACTACTTGCAAAGCATCTTGTTTTTGTGACCAGTTTTCAACCAAATTAGACTGCTCAATGACTTCCTTGTAAGCTAGAGGAAGGATAAAATGCTTTTCTATTTCCTCGCTACGCATAGCTAGAGGCGTCGTATCACGAATCAACTCTCCCTTATTTAAAACCAAAATCCGGTCAGCTGTATGTTCTACCTCTTCGATATAATGGGAGGAATAGAGAATGGTGACTCCTTGCGCTTTTAGGTCCCGAACAATTTCCCAAAAACGTTGACGGGTAGAGGTATCCATGGCAGCAGTTGGCTCATCTAAAAAGACAAGCTTTGGTCGCCCAATCAAGGTCAAGACAAAAGAGAAGAGACGCTTTTGCCCGCCTGACAATTTTTCTGCTAATTGCTCTTTCTGTTGCTGATTAAACTGCAATAGTTGATCGATTTCCTGATTGCTCAAGGAATTTGGATAAATTTTTTGAAAGAAAGCAATCAACTCTTTTACCTTTAGTTTCTGAACGATTACATTCTCTTGAGGGAGGTAGGATCTTGTATAGTCTAACTGAGAACTCGTTACTGGTAAACCTTTAATAGATACTTGACCGCTGGAGACCAATTTATCTCCGAGCAAACAGTCCAAGAGTGTGGTCTTTCCTGCTCCGTTTGGCCCAATCATGGCAACACATTCACCTTCAGCTATCTCAAAGGAAATATCCTTCAAAATAGCCTTACCCTTGATGTTTTTATGTAAGCCTTGTACCTTAATCATGTTCATAATATTCTCCTTTCAATCACTCCATTCCCATAGGGAAAACGACGAAAATCATAAATCCAAAACCCCAAGCACCACGGATGAATTGGTAAAGGAAGTCTTGATCAAACCAACCTGTAAACATTTCTACCAACCATACCAAGAGTGACAGACCAATAAAGAGATAGATAATCGCTTTTTTCATTCCTCAAACTCCTTTTTCACATCTGAGACTAATTTCAAACCTTCTCTAACAAGCCAAGACATCATTCCAAATCCAGCAAAGACCTCCCAAGGAAAATGGTAGAAATCCTCATCCAATCCCGAAAACATGAGATAGGTCATAACTCCTGCTGCTACTAGACTTACAGCGATAATCATTTTATTTCTTATCTCTTCTTCCTCCATTTGGTACTACAATTATAGTCTTTTGAAATCAGAGGAGATAGAAGCTTCTGTCACTAGAAAATATGACAAATGTCATAAAAAATTATGTTCAAAACAAGCAAGATACACTATACAATAAAACACAATTAGAAAAATCTAAGGCAACTTCCTCAAAAGAGATATCAAACCCAATTCACACCATAATGTAAACTAATACTTATTTAAAATCAAAAAAGTAGAAATTTTTATCAGGCAAACATATATATTATACGTTGAACAAAACCCTTCTATTGCTTTCTTAAAAATTTATAGGAGGCTAAATTTATAAGAGTTATATAATAAAATAAAATAAGAATCGAACAATTTAATTTTGGAATCCAAATCAATTTATAACAATATTTTAGAAGAGATGTTATACTATTCCAAATTCAATTTAATATAAAATCTGTTAAATTTCAATGTGGTTACCTAAACTACGGTATTTATTGAAAAGACTGGAGACAAAAAGTATACGCTACCAAAATGAATTACTGAAATTCAAAAAAAGAAAGAACCAAACTGATTCCCTCTTAATGTATATAATATCTAGTTTTAAAAATACACACTCACATATCTCTGTAATGAATCGGGAAGACAGGATTCGAACCTGCGACACCTTGGTCCCAAACCAAGTACTCTACCAAGCTGAGCTACTTCCCGAGTTAAATAGAAAAATGCACCCTAGAGGAGTCGAACCTCTAACCGCCTGATTCGTAGTCAGGTACTCTATCCAGTTGAGCTAAGGGTGCTCATTATATTATGCCGAAGACCGGAAT
>NZ_VMMT01000028.1:98327-99153 GCF_013277355.1 Streptococcus sp. 1343 | reverse complement strand
TGTCATCCGTTATGAAAAAGATGAGACTAGAGACCGAGGAGCTTCTATTGAGATGGTTGACGGAGAAGATGGCTATGTAACCACAACGACGACCTACGATGTTAATCCAGAGACTGGTAAGGTTAGCGAAAAGGTTACTGTTGATAGAAAAGAAGCCACGGATACAGTTATCAAAGTTCCAGCTAAAAGCAAGGTTGAAGAAGTTCTTGTTCCATTTGCTACTAAATATGAAGCAGACAATGACCTTTCTGCAGGACAGGAGCAAGAGATTACTCTAGGAAAGAATGGGAAAACAGTTACAACGATAACTTATGATGTAGATGGAAAGAGTGGACAAGTAACTGAGAGTACTTTAAGTCAAAAAGAAGACTCTCAAACAAGAGTTGTTAAAAAAGGAACCAAGCCCCAAGTTCTTGTCCAAGAAATTCCAATCGAAACAGAATATCTCGATGACTCAACTCTTGATAAAGGTCAAGAAATAGAAGAAGCAGGAGAAATTGGTGAAATTACGCTTACTACAATCTATACTGTAGATGAACGTGATGGAACAATTGAAGAAACTACTTCTCGTCAAATTACTAAAGAGATGGTAAAAAGACGTATAAGGAGAGGGACGAGAGAACCTGAAAAAGTTGTTGTTCCTAAGAAGTCATCTATTCCTTCATATCCTGTATCTGTTACATCTAATCAAGGAACAGATTCAGCATTAGAACCAGCTAAACCAGTTGCTGCAACAACAGGCTGGAAACAAGAAAATGGTATGTGGTATTTTTATAATACTAACGGTTCCATGGTAACGGGTTGGGTACAAGTGAATGGTTCATGG
>NZ_VMMT01000028.1:0-98207 GCF_013277355.1 Streptococcus sp. 1343 | reverse complement strand
TCCATGGCAACAGGTTGGGAGCAAGTTGATGGTTCATGGTACTATCTCAACGATAATGGTTCTATGGAGATAGGTTGGCTACAAAATAATGGTTCATGGTACTACCTCAACAGCAACGGTTCTATGAAAGCCAATCAATGGTTCCAAGTTGGCAGTAAATGGTATTATGTAAATGCATCGGGTGAGCTAGCGATCAATACAAGTATAGATGGCTATAGAGTCAATGATAATGGTGAATGGGTGCGTTAACAGATTCCTCCCTGCGACACAATTGATAATAGTATGTCTGGATATATAATTATGTATAAAAAGCTATAGATAAGCTCATCTTATAGCGACTATAAAAAAGTGAACAAACCTAGTCTTCTGTACATTAGAATTCAGGTTTGTTCACTTTTTGTTTAATACTCAATGAAAATCAAAGAGCAAACTAGCCGCAGGTTGCTCAAAGCCCTGTTTTGAGGTTGTGGATGAAGCTGACGCGGTTTGAAGAGATTTTCGAAGAGTATAAGTCTTTGATTTTGAGACTAAGGAGAGTCAGGGTCAAAGTAGTGAATGATTCTGAAACAACTCATAATAGTCTCTTGAGAGGACAGATAAGAGTAACAAATATGGTGCTACTCATGTGTCTTGCATTTTGATTTACAAACAGCGAAGAAAATATAGGAAGCTGAAATAAAATATAGATGAATCAATTTGGAGAGTCAACGCAATATATGGCAATATTTTCGAAGCTAGGGGGAAGCATTTTAATTTCAATGTACTAGGCGTCCTCTACAGCTAGCTAGAGTTTCAATTGTAGATGTTCTTTGAAATAATATCTTAGCGATTTATTGGTATTAGAAGATTTAGAGAAATTCTTTCTCAATAAATAAACATGGCATCGCCAAAACTAAAGAAGCGGTAGTGTTCTTGGATGGCATGGTGGTAGGCATCTAAGACTAATTCGCGGCCAGCAAAGGCAGAAACTAACATGACCAGAGTTGATTTTGGCAGGTGGAAGTTAGTTGAGAAGGCATCAACAACCTTCCATTCATATCCAGGTTTGATAAAGATATTGGTCCAGCCAGAATCTGCTTGGATTTGCCCATCAAACTTGGAACCAATGGTCTCCAAGGTGCGGATAGAAGTGGTTCCGACAGCGATGACGCGACCACCATTTTCCTTAACAGAGCGAAGGGTGGCAGCAGCTTCCTCAGAAAGTTGGTAGAATTCTGAGTGCATTTCGTGTTCGTCCAGATTATCAACAGAAACGGGCCTAAAGGTACCGAGTCCGACATGGAGAGTCAGATAGACTAGATGAACACCCTTAGCTTGGATTTCTGCCAACAGTTCTTTGGTGAAGTGAAGACCAGCAGTCGGTGCAGCAGCAGAGCCACTTTCCTTGGCGTAAACGGTTTGATAGCGTTCACGGTCATCTAGTTTTTCATGGATATAAGGTGGTAATGGCATTTCTCCCAGACTTTCCAAAACTTCTAGGAAAATTCCGTGGTATTCGAAGCGGACAATGCGGCCTCCGTGGGTCAATTCTTCTGTAATGACAGCGCTGAGGCGACCATCACCAAAGCTGATACGAGTACCGACCTTGAGGCGTTTGGCAGGTTTAGCCAGAACTTCCCACTCATCTCCAGCAGTATTTTTGAGCAGGAGAAGTTCCACATGGCCTCCAGTTTCTTCCTTTTGACCATAGAGGCGGGCAGGGAGAACGCGGGTGTCGTTCATAACGAGGGCATCACCAGGTTCCAGCATATCAATAATGGAGTGGAAGTGTTTGTCCTGCATTTTTCCTGTCTCACGGTTGACGATGAGGAGTTTAGAGGCATCTCGTTTTTCAAGGGGTGTTTGGGCAATCAATTCCTCAGGTAAGTGGAAGTCAAAATCAGCTGTATTCATATATCTGTTCATTCTTTCTAAGTTCTAATCCTATCCATTATAACATGTTTCAAGTATAGACGCTCTTTTTTTAGAAATTAAATCGTTTTCACTTGACAAAAATTGGTCTATACCATATAATAAAAATAGATAGAAATGGAGGATGAAAAGATGAAAGTTATTAAAGTTGAAAACCAAATCGAAGGTGGAAAAGTTGCTTTTGAGATTTTGAAGGAAAAATTAGCCAATGGCGCTCAAACCTTAGGGCTTGCGACAGGAAGTAGTCCACTTGAATTTTATAAGGAAATTGTTGAAAGTGACCTCGATTTTTCAAATCTAACCAGTGTCAACCTTGATGAGTATGTAGGCCTTGATGGCGACAATCCACAGTCTTACCGTCACTTCATGCAAGAAAACTTGTTCAACCAAAAACCATTTAAAGAAAGTTTCTTGCCTCGTGGTGTTAAGGATCATGCTGAAGCTGAAGTTGAACGCTACAACCAAATTTTGGCTGACCATCCAGTTGACCTGCAAATCTTGGGAATCGGTCGCAATGGGCATATCGGCTTTAATGAGCCTGGTACTCCATTTGACAGTCAAACGCATCTAGTAGAACTTGACCAGTCTACTATTGAAGCCAATGCGCGCTTTTTTGACAAGATTGAAGACGTCCCAACCCAAGCTATTTCAATGGGGATTAAGAACATCTTGGATGCCAAGTCAATCCTTCTCTTTGCCTACGGTGAGTCGAAAGCAGAAGCCATTGCCGGAACAGTGTCTGGCCCAGTGACTGAGAATCTACCTGCAAGTAGTCTCCAAAATCACCCTGATGTGACCATTATTGCGGATGCTGAAGCGCTTAGCTTACTTGAAAAATAAAAAGCAATGTTCTGTTGAACGCTTTCAACTCTTGTATAAATGGAAGAAAAAATCAAAATTAAACCGCATTTTTGCTTGACAATTATTCCTTTTACGTGTAGAATAAAATAGATATTGAACTTGAAGGGAGTGAAAAAAATGTCTAAAACAGTAGTACGTAAGAATGAATCTCTTGACGACGCACTTCGTCGTTTCAAACGTGCGGTTACTAAAGCTGGTACTCTTCAAGAAACACGCAAACGTGAATTCTATGAAAAACCTTCTGTAAAACGTAAACGTAAATCAGAAGCAGCTCGTAAACGTAAAAAATTCTAATTGAAATGAAAGGCTAGAGAAATCTAGTCCTTTTTCTTTTAATACTCTTCGAAAATCTCTTCAAACCACGTCAACGTCGCCTTGCCGTATGTATGTGACTGACTTCGTCAGTCTTATCTACAACCTCAAAACAGTGTTTTGAGCAACCTGCGGCTAGTTTCCTAGTTTGCTCTTTGATTTTCATTGAGTATAAATAAATACTCCAAAGCCTGCAAAAATCTGAAACTTCCTCCTACAATTTGATATAATAGAGAGAAGAACTCGATTGAAGGAGGAAATGATGTCGGTTTTAGTAAAAGAAGTGATTGAAAAGCTTAGACTAGACATTGTCTATGGCGAACCAGAATTGCTTGAAAAGGAAATCAATACAGCAGATATTACGCGACCTGGTCTTGAAATGACAGGTTATTTTGACTACTACACGCCAGAGCGGATTCAACTTTTGGGGATGAAGGAGTGGTCTTATCTGATCAGCATGCCTTCCAACAGCCGTTATGAAGTTTTGAAAAAAATGTTTCTACCTGAGACACCAGCGGTCATTGTTGCCCGTGGTTTGGTGGTTCCAGAGGAGATGTTAAAAGCAGCCAGAGAATGTAAGATTGCTATTTTAACCAGCCGTACAGCGACAAGTCGTTTATCTGGAGAGTTATCTAGCTATCTGGATTCTCGTTTGGCAGAACGTACCAGTGTTCATGGGGTTTTGATGGATATCTATGGGATGGGCGTCTTGATTCAGGGAGATAGTGGAATTGGTAAGAGTGAGACAGGTCTGGAACTTGTCAAACGTGGTCACCGCTTGGTAGCTGATGACCGGGTCGATATCTTTGCCAAGGATGAGATTACTCTTTGGGGTGAACCGGCTGAAATCTTGAGACACCTGATTGAAATTCGTGGGGTTGGGATTATCGATGTCATGAGCCTCTACGGTGCCAGTGCCGTCAAGGATTCTTCACAGGTTCAACTTGCTGTCTATTTGGAAAACTATGATACACATAAGACTTTTGATCGTCTTGGAAACAATGCAGAGGAAATAGAAATTTCTGGCGTAGCCATTCCTCGTATCCGCATTCCAGTTAAAACAGGTCGTAATATTTCTGTCGTGATTGAGGCAGCTGCCATGAATTATCGTGCCAAGGAAATGGGCTTTGATGCGACCCGTTTGTTCGAAGAACGACTGACAAGTCTCATCGCTCGAAATGAGGTGCCTAATGCTTGATCCAATTGCTATTCAACTAGGCCCTCTAGCCATTCGTTGGTATGCCTTGTGTATTGTTACAGGTTTGATTCTTGCGGTTTATTTGACCATGAAAGAAGCGCCTAGAAAGAAGATCATACCAGACGATATTTTAGATTTTATCTTGATAGCCTTTCCCTTGGCTATTTTAGGAGCTCGTCTCTACTATGTCATTTTCCGTTTTGATTATTATAGTCAGAATTTGGGAGAGATTTTTGCCATTTGGAATGGTGGTTTGGCCATTTACGGTGGTTTGATAACTGGGGCACTTGTACTCTATATCTTTGCTGATCGTAAACTCATTAACACTTGGGATTTTCTAGATATTGCGGCGCCTAGCGTCATGATTGCCCAAAGTTTGGGTCGCTGGGGCAATTTCTTTAACCAAGAAGCTTATGGTGCAGCAGTGGATAATTTGGATTATCTACCTGTCTTTATTCGTGACCAGATGTATATTGAGGGGAGCTACCGTCAGCCGACCTTTCTTTATGAGTCCCTATGGAATCTACTTGGATTTGCCTTGATTCTGATTTTTAGACGAAAATGGAAAAGTCTCAGACGAGGTCATATCACGGCCTTTTACTTGATTTGGTATGGTTTCGGTCGTATGGTCATCGAAGGCATGCGAACAGATAGTCTCATGTTCTTTGGCCTTCGAGTGTCTCAATGGCTATCAGTTGTCCTTATCGGACTGGGTATTTTTATCATTCTATATCAAAATCGAAAGAAGGCCCCTTACTATGTTACAGAGGAGGAAAACTAAATGTTAGAAGTTGCATATATTTTTGTTGCCCTTGCTTTGATTGTATTTTTAGTGTATCTAATCATTACTGTACAAAAGCTTGGCCGTGTTATCGATGAAACAGAGAAGACGATTAAAACCTTGACTTCAGATGTGGATGTGACCTTGCATCATACCAATGAATTGCTGTCTAAGATCAATGTCTTGGCAGATGATATTAATGTCAAGGTGGCAACGATTGATCCACTCTTTAGTGCTGTTGCAGATTTATCTCTATCTGTTTCAGACCTCAATGACCATGCGCGTGTCTTGAGCAAGAAAGCTTCATCAGCTGGTTCAAAAACACTCAAGACTGGGGCAAGTTTATCAGCTCTTCGTCTTGCAAGTAAATTTTTAAAAAAATAAAAAAGGAGAATCCTTATGGGTAAATTATCCTCAATCCTTTTAGGAACCGTTTCAGGTGCAGCTCTTGCCTTGTTTTTAACAAGCGACAAGGGCAAACAAGTTTGCAGTCAGGCTCAAGATTTTCTGGATGATTTGAGAGAAAATCCAGAGTATGCCAAGGAGCAGGTCTGTGAAAAACTGACAGAAGTCAAGGAGCAGGCTACAGATTTTGTTCTTAAAACCAAAGAACGGGTTGAGTCGGGTGAAATCACTGTGGACAGCGTCCTTGCTCAAGCCAAATCATGTGCTCGTCAAGCGACAGAAGTATCAAAATATCGATTCAATAATCTCAAAGAGCAATGGCAAGAAAAGGCCGAAATTCTTGATGAATCAGAAGAGATTGTGATTGATATCAAAGAAGAAAAAATCTAGATTTGATGAGACTGGGCAAAAACTCAATTCTAGGAGAAAATGAAGTAGATCTTCCCATAATCAAACGCATAGTATCAAGGTTTTTCAAGGCCTGATATTATGCGTTTTTTGATTTTCATTGAGTATTATGGTATAATGGCAGTGTTGAAAGTGAAATATTTACATTTTTTATATTTTACTGATATTTTATTAATATTAAGCAATTCATTTTTTTATGATTAGAAATCAATGTGGTAGTTTATAATCAAGCAGAGGAAAAGTTCTAAAATTTTAGTCAAGAAAGGGTTTAGTATTTTGTCAAGGGAAAATAGTAGAACTCTCTATTTTGTAAAAAATAGCTAGAAAGAAAGTTGGTAAAATGAAAGATATTTTTAATAAACGTCAATGTTTTTCGATTCGAAAGTTTTCTGTTGGAGTGGCTTCTGTATTAATAGGCATTGCTTTGTTTACACCATCCCAGGGAGTACTTGCTTCTACGGAAAATTCTCCATCTTCTGTGGATAAAAGAGAAGAAGTTCAACCTATGCTAGATAATCAAAATAATCCTTCTTCTGAGTTAGATACCAGAGATGTTCCAATAGGATTTACAAGGACTACAGAACCCGTCAGATCTGGGAATAAGGAAAATAATAGCTTGATCACAAGGGATTTCGTGGCGGGTGAAGACAGATCAAGCACTCCAGCGGTGAGAGCAGCATCAAATCCTTCCGAGGTTAAAAAGTATGAATTAACTGATGAGTATGCTAAGCAAATAAAAGCAGGAGTAATCGGTTCAGAAGGTAATAAGCTTGATAGTTTATTGTTAAACGGCTCTAAGTTAAGTCCAGAAGCCTATACAGATGATGATTACTTGAAGGATAAAGAAGAACTTTATATTTATGAAAAAGGTGGGAAAAAATATGTAGGTTATAATAGTCATCCCTTATTAGAAGATACTGATGGTGATGGTATTATTGACAGTAAAGAAAAGCCAGATGAAAAATTAAAATGGAATGTAAGTGAGCGCGATATGATTATGTTCATGGAATTATCCTACCGTGATGATAATTATATTGATAGAGTGCTGGATCATAAGAGACCCTTAACAGAGTCAGAGTTATATAAAAAGAATGGTGACAGTAAACCACGTTATGAGTATATGATGATGAATAAGGAATTGGGGCCTTATTGGGAAAGGAAGAAAAGTTACCATACCTCCAGTGGACTAGATGCTGTCTTGTATGAAACGAAGAGTGATTTCTTATATTTACCAAATGGAACTGCACAAGTATTAGCCTTTCGTGGAACAAGTGATGCGAAAGATATAGGAGCTGATATAACACTTGGATTAGGAAGCAATCCTCAACAAGGGATAGATGCAGAAAATATTATGCATGAACTAGCTAAAGATAAGAGTATTACTAATCTTTATTTGACAGGTCATTCTTTAGGAGGATATTTAGTACAACGGGCAATGGTTGAAGCTTATCAGTTGGCATATTCTGACAGCAGAGTCATGTCTCCTAAAGAACAGTTGGCTTATAGAAACGTTTATAATAATGTATTAAAAAAAGGCACAACCTTTAATGCTCCAAAAGTTGTGACCAATTTGCTTTCCAGTCGTGAATTTTGGCAAAAAGGTTTAGATAGCAAAAAAATAGCCAAGTCTGGTAAAATGACTCATTATATTGTTGATAATGATTTGGCGATAAGAAAAGGCGTCAGCAATGATAGTGATGTTGTTATAAATGTTGGACGAACCAGTGGAGGTCACAGTTCACGTTCTTATTTTGAAGCTGATATGATTAATAGACGATCAGAGTTTATATCTGGGAAACGAATTTCCTTAGATGGGACAGGTTATCAAGATAAAAACATTGCAACAGTTAAATCTGTAGAAAAAGTTGGAGAAACTGTTGTATATAGTAAACGCGGAGATGACATCATTAAGTCAATAACTGTGAGTATGAAAGATCTCGATACAGGACAGATTACTAACAATACAATTGATGAAGTGTTTAAGAAAGATGGAGCCAAATCTACAGTTGTCGTTACCCAACTTGAGCCAAGTGTACGTTATGAAAAAGATGCCACAAGAGCTAAAGGTGAAGCTAATGTAACAACAACTGGTACTTCAGGTACTAGTACAGTAACAACAACTTATAGTGTAGATCCTAACACTGGAGATCTGATTGAACATGTAGGACAACCAGTAGTTAAGCAACCGGCAATAGAAACAGTTGTCAAAGTCGCAGCCAAGGATGAAGTAGAATACATTAAAAAAGGAGACGACGTTGTTAAGAAGACAACAAGCTACACAGTAAACTCAAAAACTGGCAGCCTTACTTCGACTAAGAAGGAAGAAGTAGTCAATAAAGGTGGCGCGAAGGATATAGTTGAGTATAATTCAGTTGAACCCAAAACAGTTTATTTAAAAGATGAAAACAGTCCAAAAGGTACTGATACCGTTCAATTTCTAGGGAGATCAGGAAAATCTAAAGTCACCACAACCTATAGCGTAAATCCAGTAAATGGAGCCCTAACTCCAACAAAAGGGGGATCAGAAGTCGTAACTCTACCAATAGCTAGAGTTGTAAAAGTAGGAGCTAAGGATAGAGTAGACGTAGAAACAATCCCATCTCCAGTAAAATACGAAAAAGATGCTAGTCGAGAAAAAGGCCAAGCCAATATTACTGTCCCAGGAAAAGACGGAAGTAAGACAACCACCACGACTTACACAGTAAATCCAGACAATGGGGAAGTTACTCCAAATGAAGGAAATCCAGTAATAGTAAATCCAACAGAAACAATCGTTAAAGTCGCGGCTAAGGATCAAGTAGTAGAAACGCCAATTGAGCCCACAGTGGTTTATGAAAGAGATGACACTCGTGACTTTGGTACACCAGACAAGCCTAGAAAAGGAGCAAAAGGAAAATCTGTAACGACTACAAGGTATGACGTTAATCCAAATAATGGAACAGTCACAGAACAGGTTGGTAAGCCAGTGGTCACCCCAGCTGGTAAAACAATAGTTAAGGTTGGAGCTAAAACTAAGGTTGAGAGTAGCAAGGATGACCAAGGTCGTGAAGTTATCAACACTACAACTTATGAAGTTGATCCAAAAACAGGTAAGGTAACTTCTACAACAGTAATTACTTACGGGACAAGGAAAGAACTAACGATTGAGAAGATGGTAGTACCATCTCCAGTAGTTTACGAAAAAGATGATACGAAAGAAAAAGGTACAGTCCCAACTACTGTTAAAGGTGAGGATGGTGAAGACACTATCACAACAACTTACACTGTGGACACTAATACTGGAAAGATTACAGCAAGTGAAGGTAAACCAGTTCGTACGAAAGAACCAACGAATACAGTCGTCAAAGTCGCAGCCAAGGACAAAGTAGAAAAAACAGAAATCTCATCACCTAAGAAATATGTGAAAGATGATACACGCGACAAAAATCAACCAAATGTGGAAGAAGCAGGCCAAGCAGGTTCAAGTACTATCACAACAACATATAGTGTTGATTCTACTACAGGCGCTATTACAGAAACAGTAGAAAAACCAGTAGTAGTAAATCCAACAGCAACAATAGTCAAAGTCGCAGCCAAGGACAAAATAGTAGAAACACCAATTGAACCTGAAGTTGAATATGTTAGAGATGGTGAACGAGAAGTTGACACACCTAATGAACGTATTGAAGGAGCTAAAGGTAAAACAGTTACTACAACCACTTACGATGTAGATTCAAAGGACGGTCATATCACAGAACACGTTGGCACCCCAGTCGTCACCCCAGCAGGTAAGACAATCGTTAAAGTAGGAGCTAAAACTAAGGTTGAACAATCTAAAGATTCTGAAGGTCGCGATGTGATTGAGACCACTACCTATGAAGTTGATCCAGAAACAGGTAAGGTAACTCCAACAACCGTGCTAACTTATGGGAAAACGAAAGAACCAACGAATACAGTCGTCAAAGTCGCAGCCAAGGACAAAGTAGTAGAAACCCCGATTGAACCTGAAGTTGGATATGTTAGAGATGGTGAACGAGAAGTTGACACACCTAATGAACGTATTGAAGGAGCTAAAGGTAAAACAGTTACTACAACCACTTATGATGTAGACTCAAAGGACGGTCATATCACAGAACACATTGCTAATAATATAACAACACCAGCTAAGGTAACACCAGGTAAAGTCACTCCAGCAACTCCAGTCACACCTGCTACTAATGGAGGTTCTGATCAAGATACACCTGCACCAATAACTCCAATTCCAGATGCAGTTACTCCGAATGAAAATCATGAAGATACTACAGATGCTAGTGATAGTGATAGTGGAGCTAAGTCAAATGATTCTCAAAATGTATTGCCAAATACAGGAACAGAATCAAATGCGACTCTTGCATCTCTAGGACTTCTTGGTCTGCTAGGCGGTCTCGGACTTGCTCTTGGAAAGAAAAAAGAAGACTAAAAATTTAGTCAAATGAACATTCATTCTTTTGTATTGTAAAGACAAACTAGATTGGTTCTGGGAATCGTGTTCGTCATAAAATAAAAAGAATGTTTAGATAAAGAAAGCGAACAATGCTAGGATTTTGTTAAAGGGAATTCTAAGTATTGTTCGCTTTTGTGGTATAATAAGTACTATGCAGAAAAAACCAACGTCAGCCTATGTGCACATCCCATTTTGTACCCAGATTTGTTATTATTGTGATTTTTCAAAAGTTTTTATTAAGAATCAGCCAGTCGACAGTTATTTAGAGCATCTGTTAGAAGAGTTTCGTTCTTATGATATTCAAAAGTTGCGGACCCTCTACATTGGTGGTGGGACACCAACAGCCTTGTCAGCTCCGCAACTGGAGGTGTTATTGAAGGGCTTGACTAAAAACTTGGACTTGTCTGCCTTGGAAGAGTTGACCATTGAAGCCAATCCAGGCGACTTGGACGCGGATAAGATTGCTGTTTTGAAAAACTCGGCTGTCAATCGTGTTTCGCTAGGCGTGCAGACCTTTGACGACAAGATGCTGAAAAAGATTGGGCGCAGTCATTTGGAGAAGGATATTTATGAAAATATCGACCGCCTGAAATTGGCTGGTTTTGACAACATCTCCATTGATTTGATTTATGCGCTGCCTGGTCAGACCATGGAGCAGGTCCAGGAAAATGTGGCTAAGGCCATTGGACTGGATATTCCCCACATGAGTTTGTATAGCTTGATTTTGGAAAATCATACGGTCTTTATGAACCGTATGCGACGAGGGAAATTGCCTCTGCCTAAGGAGGAACTGGAAGCGGAGATGTTTGAGTACATCATCACTGAGCTTGAGCGAGCAGGCTTTGAGCATTATGAGATTTCTAATTTCTCCAAACCTGGTTTTGAAAGTCGCCACAATCTTATGTACTGGGACAATGCTGAATACTATGGCATCGGTGCTGGAGCATCTGGTTATGTCAATGGTATTCGATATAAAAATCATGGTCCCATTCGCCATTATCTTAATGCGGTTGAGGAAGGCAATGCTCGTATCACAGAGGAGTACCTGAGTCAAAAAGAGCAAATGGAAGAAGAAATGTTCCTGGGACTCCGCAAGAAATCAGGAGTCTCCATGGCGCGATTTGAGGAAAAATTTGGACGGTCTTTTGATGGACTTTATGGAGAAATTGTCAGAGGCTTGGTTCAACAGGGTCTCATGCAAATAGAGGGTGACCGAGTTCGCATGACAAAAAGAGGTCTCTTCTTAGGAGACACCGTAGCAGAACGATTTATTTTGGAGTAGGATGATGGGCTTAACTTATCAAATGAAAATGAAAATTCCTTTTGATATGGCTGACATGAACGGTCATATCAAACTTCCAGATGTGATTTTGCTGTCTCTGCAAGTTTCAGGGATGCAGTCGATTGAGCTGGGAGTTAGTGATAAGGCTATTTTAGAAGAGCATAATCTGGTCTGGATTATCACAGACTATGATATTGAGGTGGTTCGTTTGCCTCGTTTTGCGGAAGAAATTACCATCGAAACGGAAGCTTTGAGCTACAATCGACTTTTTTGCTACCGTCGCTTTACCATTTATGATGAAGCGGGGCAGGAACTCATCCACATGATGGCTACCTTTGTTCTCATGGACCGAGACAGTCGAAAAGTCCATGCTGTCGAACCTGAGATTGTGGCTCCTTACCAGTCTGATTTTGATAAAAAGCTCATCCGCGGACCAAAGTATGAATCCTTGGACGAGCCAGTCAGCAAGGATTACCATGTTCGTTTTTACGACTTGGATATGAATGGCCATGTCAATAACAGTAAATACTTGGACTGGATTTTTGAGGTTATGGGAGCGGAATTTTTGACCCACTATATTCCCAAGAAAATCAATCTCAAGTATGTCAAGGAAGTTCGACCAGGTGGGGTGATCACATCGTCTGTTGAACGGACTGGACTGGAAAGCAAGCATGAGATTACAAGCGACGGTGCGACCAATGCTCAAGCTATCATCACTTGGCAAGAAATAAAAAAGGATTAGGGAAAAATAGATGAAATATAAAGGCTATTTAATTGATTTAGACGGAACCATTTATAAAGGCAAAGACAGAATTCCAGCAGGAGAGGCTTTTGTCCACGAATTGCAAAAGCGAGACATCCCCTATCTCTTTGTAACCAACAATACAACCCGTACTCCAGAGAGTGTTAAGGAGATGTTGGCTCAGAATTTTAATATCGATACGCCTCTATCGACTGTCTACACAGCGACTTTGGCGACTATCGACTATATGAACGACTTGGGGCTTGAAAAGACCGTCTATGTCATCGGAGAAGCAGGGCTTAAGGAAGCCATCAAGGCGGCTGGTTATGTCGAAGACAAGGAAAATCCTGCCTATGTAGTAGTAGGTCTGGACTGGCAAGTTGACTATGAAAAATTTGCGACAGCAACTCTAGCTATTCAAAAGGGTGCTCACTTTATCGGAACCAACCCTGACCTCAACATCCCGACAGAACGAGGGCTTTTGCCGGGGGCTGGTTCGCTGATTACCCTGCTTGAAGTAGCAACACGAGTGAAGCCTGTTTATATTGGGAAACCAAATGCCATTATTATGGACAAGGCAGTTGAACACTTAGATTTGGAACGTGAAGAGTTGATTATGGTTGGGGACAACTACTTAACAGATATTCGAGCAGGAATTGACAATGGCATTCCAACGCTCTTGGTGACGACAGGTTTCACCAAGGCAGAAGAAGTAGCAGACCTACCAATCGCACCGACTCATGTAGTTTCTAGCCTTGCGGAGTGGAATTTTGATGAAAACTAAACTGACCTTTTGGAGCTCTATGCTCTTTCTACTCTCCCTCTCAATCCTTTTGACTATTTATTTGGCTTGGATTTTTTATCCGCTGGAAATCAAGTGGCTAAACTTAACGGATCGAGTCTATCTAAAACCAGAAACCATTCAATACAATTTTCATATCTTGATGAATTATCTGACTAATCCTTTTAGTCAGGTCCTAGAGATGCCAGATTTTCGTTCGTCAGCAGCTGGTCTGCACCATTTCGCAGTGGTCAAGAATCTCTTTCATTTGGTTCAGCTAGTAGCTCTAGTGACACTACCAAGTTTCTATGTCTTTGTCAAAGGGATTGTGAAAAAGGGCTTCTTGTCTCTATTTAGTAAAGTGCTTTTGGCTCTAGTGGTTTTGCCCTTACTGATTGGGCTTGGGGGAGTTTTGATTGGTTTTGACCAATTCTTTACTCTGTTCCATCAAATTCTCTTTGTGGGAGATGATACCTGGCTTTTTGATCCAGCCAAGGATCCTGTTATACTGATTTTGCCAGAGACCTTCTTCCTTCATGCCTTCCTTCTCTTTTTTGCCCTCTATGAAAGCTTCTTTGGCTATCTTTATCTGAAAAGTCGGAGAAAGTGAACCGAAAGCTGTTTTTAATTTGTATATATAAAAATGTATACAAATTAAAGCTATCCTTAAGAGTGAATTAAGCAAATCTAATTGTGTCAATCGTTCGCGAACAGTCTATTTTTCTTGAAAAAATAGGCTTTTTTTCTAAAAATCTCTAGTCAAGCGCTTTATTTTTTTGTATAATAGAAGTAGCAAAGTATAGATAAGAAGAGAAAAGCATGATTACACTATTTCTATCACCGAGCTGTACATCATGTCGTAAGGCTAAGGCCTGGTTAGAAAAACATAAGGTTCCCTTTGTGGAACACAATATTATGACCAGTCCTTTAACAAGAAAAGAATTGCAACACATCCTTTCCTTGACCGAAAATGGTACTGATGACATCATTTCAACTCGTTCAAAAATTTTTCAAAAATTGAATATTGATGTAGAGAGTATTTCGGTATCGGAATTGCTTCATTTGATTGAGCAGTATCCTAGTCTTTTGCGTCGTCCAATTATTATTGATGCCAAGCGTATGCAAATCGGTTTTAATGAAGATGAGATTCGTGCTTTTCTCCCTCGTAGTTATCGTAAGCAAGAACTAAAAGAAGCAAGAATGAGAGCTGGTATTAGTTAATGAACAAACAGTATAGTTACCCACTAGATTTGTCGTGGAGCACTGAAGAACTTGCTTCAGTGCTTTCTTTTTTTAATGATGTTGAAGCTGCCTATGAAGGCAAAGTAGAGGCTAAAAAGTTACTGGACTCCTATAAGGGATTCAAAGCGGTCGTGCCAAGCAAGAGCGAAGAGAAACGTTTGGGACGAGAATTTGAAACGGTTAGTGGCTATTCACTTTACCGAGCAGTTCAGGCTGCCAAAGAAAAAGAGGAAGGAAAGATTTCTCTTGGAAAGTAAATTTGAATTTGCTAAAGAGCTAATTAAGAAAGCGGGTCAGTACATCCTTGACCACATGCAGGAAGACTTGCGTGTTGAGACCAAGTCCTCTCCAACAGATTTGGTGACCAGACTGGACAAGGAAGTTCAGGAACTCTTGGTTGGTGAGATTTTGTCCCGTTATCCTGAGGATAAGATTTGTGCTGAAGAAGGGTGTCTGCGAGCTTCGGTTCAAGAGGGCAAGGTTTGGGTCATTGATCCCATTGATGGTACCAATAACTTTGTAGCCCAGCAGGAAGATTTTGCTGTTATGATGGCTTATTTTGAAAATGGTCAGGGACAGTTTGGCCTAATTTATGATGTGGTCAAAGGGGATTGTTACCACGGTGGTGGGGTCTTTCCAGTTTGTCGAAATAATAAGCCCCTAGCTCCCTTTAAACCAAAACCACTTGGAGATTTTCTCATTGCAGGAAATAGTGGTATGCTAGAAACCAATGAATGGGGACTAGCTGATTTGAGTCGAGCCGTCCTCGGTGTTCGTGTCTATGGGAGTGCGGCCATTAGTTTTGCCAAGATTTTGTCAGGGCGTTTGTTGACCTATGTCACTTATCTGCAACCATGGGATTATGCTGCGGCTAGTATTTTAGGGGAAAGTCTGGGCTATCGGGTGGTGACCCTATCTGGTCAACCGCTTGATTTTCAAACCAGACAACCGGTCATGATGCTACCTCTTGAGATGCAGGAGGAAATTCAGTCCTATATTTACGAAAGGAAAAGAACTTAAATGCAATTTCCAGAAGGATTTGTTGAAAAATATGAAGAGATACTAGGAGATGAGGCAAGAGATTTTCTTGCCTCTTTTGAGGAGGAAGCGGTTTCGGCCTTTCGGGTCAATCCTTTAAAAGAAGCGCAACTTTCCTTTTCTGATACCATTCCTCAAACTCCTTGGGGACATTATGGGAAGGTTTCAGGGAAATCGCCTGAGCATGCTACTGGTTTAGTTTATTCGCAAGAACCTGCTGCTCAGATGGTTGCTCAGGTAGCCCAGCCCAGTCCTGGTATGAAGGTCTTGGACTTGGCAGCTGCACCGGGAGGTAAATCAACTCAACTAGCAGCCTATCTAGCTGGAGAGGGCCTTCTCGTCTCCAATGAAATTTCAAGCAAACGGGCTAAGATTTTAGTAGAAAACATGGAGCGCTTTGGAGCGACAAATGTTGTGGTGACCAATGAATCTGCTGACCGCTTGGCCAAGGTCTTTAAAGGCTATTTTGACCTCATTGTCCTTGATGCCCCTTGCTCTGGTGAAGGAATGTTTCGTAAGCAACCAGATGCTATGAACTATTGGAGCTTAGATTATCCGAGTCAATGTGCTAGCTTGCAAAGAGAAATTCTGGAGGATGCAGTGACCATGTTAGCTGAAGGTGGTCATCTGGTTTATTCGACCTGTACCTGGGCACCCGAGGAAAACGAAGAGATTGTCAATTGGTTGCTGGAAGAGTATGATTTTGACTTGTTGCCAGTAGAGCATATCAATGGAATGGTAGCTGGTATTGACCTGCCAGAAACGGCTCGGATGTATCCTCATCAGTTTAAGGGAGAGGGTCAGTTTGTTGCCCATCTACAGTTTAAGGGTAACAATCCAGCTCCTAAATTTAAGGCAAGTAAGAGTAACCTCAGCCGTGAACAAGTTGCCTTGTGGCAGGAATTTGCCCAAAACCATTTGAAGGTCAATCTACCGGGTATCTTGCAGACTTTTGGAGACCAGCTTTATCTCTTGCCAGAACTTTTGCCAGATTTAGGGAAGCTCAAGATTGCTCGCAATGGACTGCATCTGGGCACTTTTAAGAAGAAACGCTTTGAGCCCAGTTTCGCTCTTGGTTTAGCCTTGAAACCGAGTCAGGTCGAACAGTCGGTTGAAATTGGCCAAGAAGCGTTTGTCAAGTATGCGGCTGGAGAAACCGTTCAGCTGGCAGAAAGTCTGCCAAATGGTTGGTACCAAGTTTTGGTTAAAGGCAATGGCTTGGGCTTTGCAAAGGTTACTGGAAATGTTTTGAAAAATTATTTTCCAAAAGGCCTCAGATTCAAATGAAAATGCTAGTCAAATATCTTATTCTATGTTATAGTGAAAGTATGGATTTTTTTAGTAGGATGATTCTTGATATCTTGATTGCCATTACATGTAGTTTTACTACTCAATGAAAATCAAAGAGCAAACTAGGAAGCTAGCCATAGATAGCTCAAAACATTGGTTTGAAGAGATTTTCAAAGAGTACAAGAAGTTTAGTTATTAGCGTTCTTACCGCTTGTAAACTAGATTTCCCATAAAATAGAATCTTTTCCTTTTAGTTGTAAACTAGTCTGGGAGAGTAGAGAGGTTTGAGATACCTTTCTAGCTTTTGGATTATCATCTAAGGAGAGTAACCTTTTCCTTGCATTAAAAAGGGGAAAAAGAGACACGAAATGACTATAATGGGTGACAATGGGGGAAGGGATAGACAAGAGATTTTATCCACATATGAAAAAAGGAGGTTAGAAAAGAGTAATATAGCCTATATTATATAAATAATCAATTGCGCAGAAATTTGGTAAGAATTCATGCGTCAACTCATAAAGAACTACTTAAAAAATTCACAGTATTCATAATTATTTTCGAGGAGAAAAACAGTGAAAAAAAGAAAAAAGCTTGCTCTGTCTCTTATCGCTTTTTGGCTGACGGCTTGTTTAGTAGGCTGTGCTAGCTGGATTGATCGTGGAGAATCCATAACGGCTGTTGGCTCAACTGCCTTGCAACCCTTGGTTGAAGTAGCGGCAGATGAATTTGGCACGATCCATGTTGGAAAAACGGTCAATGTCCAAGGGGGAGGTTCTGGTACAGGCTTGTCCCAGGTTCAGTCTGGGGCAGTTGATATAGGAAACTCAGATGTATTTGCTGAGGAAAAAGACGGAATTGATGCTTCTGCTCTTGTTGACCACAAGGTCGCGGTAGCTGGCTTGGCTCTGATTGCCAATAAGGAGGTTGATGTTGATAACCTAACGACAGAGCAACTTCGTCAAATCTTCATAGGTGAGGTAACCAATTGGAAAGAGGTTGGTGGTAAGGACTTACCCATCTCTGTTATCAATCGGGCAGCCGGCTCTGGCTCTCGTGCTACCTTTGATACTGTCATTATGGAAGGTCAGTCCGCCATGCAAAGTCAGGAGCAGGATTCAAATGGAGCGGTAAAATCAATCGTATCAAAAAGTCCAGGAGCTATCTCTTATTTATCTCTTACCTATATAGATGATTCGGTCAAAAGCATGAAGTTGAATGGCTATGACTTAAGTCCAGAAAATATAAGTAGCAATAATTGGCCCTTGTGGTCTTATGAGCATATGTATACATTGGGGCAGCCCAATGAGTTGGCTGCAGAATTTCTCAATTTTGTTCTCTCGGATGAGACCCAAGAAGGGATTGTCAAAGGATTGAAGTATATTCCGATTAAGGAAATGAAGGTTGAAAAAGATGCTGCCGGAACTGTGACAGTGTTGGAAGGGAGACAATAATGAATCAAGAAGAATTAGCTAAGAAAATGTTGCTTCCATCAAAGAATTCTCGTCTGGAGAAATTAGGAAAAGGTTTGACCTTTGCCTGTCTTTCTTTGATAGTCATCCTTGTGGCCATGATTTTGGTTTTCGTAGCGCAAAAAGGCTTGTCGACCTTCTTTGTCAATGGTGTGAATATCTTTGACTTTCTTTTGGGAGGAACTTGGAATCCTTCTAGTAAAGAATTTGGTGCCCTTCCTATGATTTTGGGTTCCTTTATCGTTACCATTCTCTCAGCCCTTATCGCAACACCCTTTGCTATTGGTGCAGCAGTTTTTATGACCGAAGTATCACCAAAAGGGGCGAAGATTTTGCAACCAGCTATTGAACTCCTGGTTGGGATTCCTTCAGTAGTGTACGGATTTATTGGCTTGCAAGTCGTCGTTCCCTTTGTTCGCAGTGTCTTTGGTGGGACTGGTTTTGGGATTTTGTCAGGGATTTCCGTCCTCTTTGTCATGATTTTGCCGACCGTAACCTTTATGACAACGGATAGCTTGCGTGCGGTTCCTCGTTATTATCGTGAAGCCAGTTTCGCTATGGGAGCCACTCGCTGGCAGACTATCTGGCGTGTGATCTTGAAGGCGGCCCGTTCTGGTATTTTCACTGCAGTGGTCTTTGGGATGGCGCGTGCCTTTGGTGAGGCTTTAGCTATCCAGATGGTTGTCGGAAACTCAGCTGTTATTCCAACTTCCTTGACCACACCAGCTGCAACTTTAACTTCTATATTAACTATGGGAATTGGGAACACTGTCATGGGAACTGTAAATAATAATGTTCTCTGGTCACTGGCCTTGGTACTGCTCTTGATGAGTTTAGTTTTTAACAGTGTGATTAAATTGATTACGAAAGAAAGAGGAAAGAAAAATTATGCGCGCTAAGAAATTAGATAAACTTGCAACAGCTGTCCTCTATACGATTGCTAGCATCATTGTGACAATCTTGGCTTCCTTGATTCTCTATATCTTGGTTCGGGGCTTGCCCCATATCTCTTGGTCTTTCTTGACTGGAAGGTCTTCTGCTTTTCAAGCAGGTGGTGGGATTGGCATTCAGCTTTACAATTCCTTTTTCCTATTGGTCATTACTTTGATTATTTCTGTACCTCTTTCTATGGGAGCTGGGATTTACTTGGCTGAGTATGCTAAAAAAGGTCCTGTTACCAACTTTGTGCGGACTTGTATTGAAATCTTGTCCTCTTTACCATCAGTGGTGGTGGGTCTCTTTGGTTACTTGATCTTTGTAGTCCAGTTTGAGTATGGATTTTCAATCATTTCAGGCGCCTTGGCCTTGACAGTCTTTAACTTGCCTCAGATGACGCGTAATGTAGAGGATAGTTTGAAACATGTTCACCATACCCAACGTGAGGCTGGTCTGGCTCTTGGGATTTCTCGTTGGGAGACAGTGGTTCATGTTGTTATTCCAGAAGCGCTTCCAGGTATTGTAACGGGTGTCGTCTTGGCATCTGGTCGTATCTTTGGCGAAGCTGCAGCTCTGATTTATACAGCAGGGCAATCGGCGCCAGCTCTTGACTGGTCTAACTGGAATATCCTCAGTGTGACTAGCCCCATCTCTATCTTCCGTCAAGCAGAAACCTTGGCTGTCCATATCTGGAAAGTCAATAGTGAAGGCACTATTCCAGATGGAACTATTGTATCAGCAGGTTCTGCCGCTGTGCTCCTAATCTTTATCCTGATTTTTAACTTTGGAGCTCGTAAGTTCGGAAACTATCTACACAAGAAATTAACCGCTGTCTAAAGGAGAAGCCATGTCAACATATAACTGGGATGAGAAGCATATCCTTACCTTTCCTGAAGAAAAAGTAGCCCTTTCTACTAAGGATGTCCATGTTTACTATGGTAAAAATGAATCCATTAAGGGGATTGATATGCAATTTGAAAGAAATAAAATTACAGCTTTGATTGGTCCGTCGGGATCGGGGAAATCTACCTACTTACGCAGTCTCAATCGCATGAATGATACTATTGATATTGCTAAAGTAACTGGGCAGATTCTCTATCGTGGAATTGATGTCAACCGTCCAGAAATCAACGTTTATGAAATGCGTAAACACATTGGAATGGTTTTTCAACGCCCTAATCCATTTGCTAAGTCAATTTACCGTAATATTACCTTTGCGCATGAACGTGCTGGAGTTAAGGATAAGCAAGTCCTAGATGAAATCGTAGAAACCTCCCTTCGTCAGGCTGCCCTCTGGGATCAGGTTAAAGACGATCTCCACAAGTCAGCCTTGACCTTATCAGGTGGTCAGCAACAACGTCTCTGTATTGCTCGTGCCATCTCTGTTAAGCCAGATATCCTCTTAATGGATGAGCCAGCCTCAGCCTTGGATCCGATTGCGACCATGCAACTAGAAGAGACCATGTTTGAGCTCAAGAAAGACTTTACCATCATCATTGTAACGCATAATATGCAGCAGGCTGCTCGTGCAAGTGACTATACAGGCTTCTTTTACTTGGGTGATTTGATTGAGTATGACAAAACTGCAACTATTTTCCAAAATGCCAAGCTACAGTCCACCAATGACTATGTATCTGGTCACTTTGGTTAGAAAGGAAACCGTATGACAGATGCGATTTTACAGGTATCAGACCTGTCCGTTTATTATAATAAAAAGAAGGCTTTGAATAGTGTTTCCCTATCTTTCCAACCTAAGGAAATTACAGCCTTGATTGGTCCATCTGGATCAGGGAAGTCAACCCTCCTCAAGTCTCTCAACCGCATGGGAGATCTCAATCCAGAGGTGACCACAACTGGATCCGTGGTGTACAATGGTCACAACATCTACAGTCCGCGTACAGATACGGTTGAATTACGTAAGGAAATCGGAATGGTTTTCCAACAACCTAATCCTTTCCCTATGACTATCTATGAGAATGTTGTCTACGGGCTTCGTATCAATGGAATTAAGGATAAGCTGGTTCTGGATGAAGCCGTAGAAAAAGCCTTGCAAGGTGCCTCTATCTGGGATGAGGTCAAGGATCGTCTACATGATTCAGCTATTGGATTGTCAGGTGGTCAACAGCAGCGTGTCTGTGTGGCCCGTGTCTTGGCAACCAGTCCTAAAATCATCCTCTTGGATGAGCCAACTTCGGCTTTGGATCCGATTTCAGCTGGTAAAATTGAGGAAACCTTGTATGGTCTAAAAGACAAGTACACCATGCTTCTGGTAACCCGTTCCATGCAACAAGCTTCACGTATCTCTGATAAGACAGGATTTTTCCTAGATGGAGATTTGATTGAATTTAATGATACCAAGCAGATGTTCCTTGATCCCCAACACAAGGAAACGGAAGACTATATTACAGGAAAATTTGGATAAGGAGATGAAAGATGTTACGATCTCAATTTGAAGAAGATTTAGAGAAATTACATAACCAGTTCTACGCTATGGGACAAGAAGTGCTCTCACAAATCAATCGTACGGTGCGTGCCTTTGTCACGCATGACCGTGACCTGGCAAAAGAGGTCATCGAAGATGACGCAGAAGTAAATGAATACGAAGTGAAACTGGAAAAGAAATCATTTGAAATGATTGCACTCCAACAACCAGTCTCTCAAGATTTGCGTACAGTCTTGACTGTCCTTAAGGCTGTATCAGATGTGGAGCGTATGGGGGATCACGCTGTAGCCATTGCCCAGGCAACCATCCGTATGAAGGGGGAAGAGCGCATCCCAGCTGTAGAGGAAGAAATTCAAAAAATGGGACGTGAAGTTAAAAGCGTTGTTGAAGCAGCACTTGATCTTTATCTTAATGGTTCTGTTGACGACGCATACCGGGTAGCCTCCATGGATGAGCAAATTAACCACTATTTTGAAACTATCCGTGACCTTGCGACTGAAGAGATTAAGAAAAATCCAGAAGCCATTGTTACGGGTCGTGATTATTTCCAAGTTATTTCCTACTTGGAGCATATCGGTGACTATGCTAAAAATATCTGTGAATGGGTTGTTTACTTTGAAACAGGTAAGATTGTCGAATTATAAAGTATTCAAAGGATAAAATTATTGTGAAAGCTTACTTTTTAATACAGTAAGCTTTCATTGTATAGATAGTTTACTTTGTCAGAGGTGAATAATGAACTACATACGGAATATCAGAAAAAAAGTTGGAAAAGATAAAATTATTTTAAATTTTACCTGTGGAATATTAAGTCAATCAGGAAAAATTTTATTACAAAAACGAGCAGATGAAGGAACGTGGGGATTACCAGGTGGTGCTCTTGAATTAGGAGAATCGGCTTTAGAAGCTTTAGTGCGAGAGTTTTATGAAGAAACAGGAGTCGAAGTGAGGGTGGAAAAACTCTTAAATGTTTATACAAAATATTCAGACAGTTATCCGAATGGTGATGAGGCTCAAGTTCTTACAATCTTGTATTTAGTTTCATCTGAAACTTCTATCTCTACAAATTTTTTTACAAGTGATGAAACTTTAGAATTAGGATTTTTTGATCATAGTGACATACAAAATATTGCAATTGTAAACCAGCAGCATCAAGATATGATAAATGATTTTTTTGAAAATAAGTTCCCAATAGATAGATAAACTAACCACTGTATTTCTATTTTTAGTAAATATATTTTATGAAAATGCAAGAAAACACTTGACAAGTAACTTAGATATCGTTATAATTATACAAAATTAACAGAGGGGTTGTTTATTTATGAAATCAAAAAAATGGATATTTGTTTTATGTAGTTTTCTTGCAAGTTTCTTCTTAGTAGCTTGCCAGTCAGGTTCGAATGGTTCTCAGTCAGCTGTTGAGGCCATTAAGCAAAAGGGGAAATTGGTTGTGGCGACAAGTCCTGACTATGCACCTTTTGAATTTCAGTCTTTAGTTGACGGGAAAAATCAGGTAGTCGGTGCGGACATTGATATGGCTCAAGTTATCGCTGATGAACTTGGGGTGAAGTTGGAAATTTCAAGCATGAGTTTTGACAATGTCTTGACCAGTCTTCAAACTGGGAAGGCTGACCTAGCAGTTGCGGGAATTAGCGCTACTGACGAGAGAAAAGAAGTCTTTGATTTTTCAATCCCTTACTATGAAAACAAGATTAGTTTCTTGGTTCGTAAGGCTGATGTAGAAAAATACAAGGATTTAACTAGCCTTGAAAGTGCTAATATTGCGGCTCAAAAAGGGACTGTTCCAGAATCAATGGTCAAGGAACAATTGCCAAAAGCTCAATTAACTTCCCTAACTAATATGGGTGAAGCAGTCAATGAATTGCAGGTTGGAAAAGTAGATGCTGTTCATATGGATGAGCCTGTTGCACTTAGTTATGCTGCTAAAAACGCTGACTTAGCTGTCGCAATTGTCAGCTTGAAGATGAAGGACGGCGACGCCAATGCCGTTGCTCTTAGAAAAAATAGTGATGATTTGAGAGAAGTGGTAGACAAGGTCATCCAAAAACTCAAGGATGAAGGAACTTACCAAAGCTATCTTGAAAAAGCAGCAAGTCTAACTGAAGTTGAAGAATAAGAAAAAGCAGAGTTGGATGTCATTCCAATTCTGCTTTTAAATAGTTTAAAACCTTTTCCAGATTGTCTAGGGACACCTTGGCAAATTGATAAGGACAGGTGCTTAAATAGGCCTCTTCAAAGAAGTCCAAGCCTAGTTGACTGTGTTTGAGATTGGCGATTTTAGGATACTGTCTCAGGTCTAGCAATAAACCATCGTGAAGAGGAAAATGAGGAAGAGGACAGGGGCTGTAAGCTAGTCTTTCCTTGATTTGTTTTTGGTAAGTTTCTTGATTATTCAAGCGAGTCAGACGATTTTTCTCAAACAATTGACTATCGATATAGAGTGATAAGGCCTTTTGCATGATGAGGTTGCTGTCGTAGTCTAGGATATTTTTGTAGGCCACAAATGCTTCTTTGATAGCATTTGGAAGAATGAGTGCTGTAATACGAAGGGCTGGAAAGAGGCTGGTCGAGAAGGACTTGATATAAATGACACGCTCCTCTGTATCAAGATAGTGGAAGGTTTGGCCCTTCTTGGAGTCCAAATCACCCAGATAATCGTCCTCTACGATATAGACATCATACTTGGCTGCTAAGTCAAGAATAGCTCGTTTGTCCTGCTCAGAATAGGAATGGCCTAGAGGATAGTGAAATCGAGGAATGGTATAGAAAAACTTAATTTTTCCTGTTTTGAAGTGGCCTTCCAGTTCCTTCAAGTCAATCCCATCAATGCCTCGTTCAATCGTTTGATAGTCCAGACCCTGAGCAATCAAGAGGCGATTCATTCGATGGTAGGTCGGTTGTTCCACCAAGATTTCCTTGGCTTGGCTAGGGAAGGAAATTTGAGAAAGGATAAACAAGGCTTGTTGGGTTCCAGAAGTCAGTACCAGTTGGTCAGCCTTGCAGTAGAGGGCTTGGTCAAAGAGGAGTTGGTGAATGGATTGTCTTAAGTCTTCTAAACCTTCTTGATTTTCATAGTAGTTGAAGAGGTAGTTTTCCCGGCCAATCAAAGTTTCATTGACACAGAGTCGGAAATCGTCATAGGCGCTGGCGTGTTCATCCGTAACCTCGATTTCGAGGTCTTGGTGTTGCCCTTGTTCTAGGACATAGTAGCCACTCTGGGGCTTGGCATAGAGGTATTGTTCGTGCCGTAATTCCAGCAGGGCGCGCTGAACGGTGTCCTTGCTACAGTGAAAGTCAAGGCTTAGTTGACGGATAGAAGGCAGGCGACTTCCCGTCGGAAAGCGTCCAGACTCGATACCATTTTTCAGATAGGAAACGACCTCTTGGTACTTGCTTTGTTTCTTCATTCCAGACCTCCCTTGATTTTGTTACATTGTACCCTTTTTTTTCCTTCTTGGCAATATCTAGGGTGTTTCTCTCGTTCACATCTAAGAGCAAATGTGGTATATTCCCATCTTTAATACTTTTTTGAAATCAAAGAGCAACCAAATGCAGATGTGACAGTTTTTCGGAACTTTTTTCTCTTTAAAACAAAATATGTATTTTTATCTGGGGTTGGTTTGTTTTAAAAAGTTTTCATGCTAATTTCCCCGTATTACTTGCACATATTTTTAGGAAAAAGCTTGAAATCGTTTTCTAGTTGTGGTATAATAGAATTGGAAAATAAAAGTATACGAATGACTTGTTAGAAAGGAGTTTTAAATCAGAAAATCAAGTTATTTTATCAGTAATATATATTTGTGACTTGAAGGAGTGTTTTTTATGAAATTTAAAAAAAACTGTAACTTCAGCTCTTGTTGTATTATCACTATTTTCTATTATGTCTCCTTCTATAGTTTCTGTTAGAGTATTTGCTGATGATGTAACTACTACGGAAGTTTCTGAAATTAGTACCCAAGAACAAAAATAAATGGATGATGTAGCTAATGTTCTTGATCAAATGTTTAGAAATGGAGTTAATGAAAAAAATTTTACTGAATATGTTTATAAAAACTTTTCTCAAAAAGATATTGCTCTTGCGGAAAATAAATTAGAAACTAATATTAATAATCTCTATGACAGAGTCCCTTGGGATGAGATGGGAGGATGTATAGCGAGAAAAATACGAGAAGAATTTTTTGCTATGACCAATGTTTCGCTAATTGTTAAGTATGCGCAGAAAAAGGCTTGGTTAGAATTAGCTAAAGTGGTACTAAGATTTGTTAAAGCTAATGGACTTAAAACAAATATTTATATCATTGCTGGTCAGTTGGCTATTTGGGCAGTTCAGTGTGGTCTGGAATAATGCGTGATAAAAACTTTTTAATAAAAGATGGGATTATTAGCTTTTTGATTGGATTTGTATATGCATATTTAGTGTTACAAAAATTTATCCTTTGGAAAATCCTTTTGTTTGCATTTATTTTTGCAATTATTAATACAATATTTATGTTTGCTAGGAACAAAAAATAAATAATGATTTAGTTAAATAAAAAAAGGCCCCTAGGGAAGTGTGTTCCTTAGGGGTTGTTGTGCCAGTTCAAGTTTTGTTTCTGTCAAAATCTCAGGCTACTCGTCGGAAAGCGTCCAGACTCGATGCATTTTTCAGATAAGCTACGACCTCTTGGTACTTGCTTTGTTTCTTCATTCCAGACCTCCCTTGATTTTGTTACATTGTACCCTTTTTTTCTTTCTTGGCAATGTCTAAGGTGTTTCTCTCGTTCACATATAAAGCTAAATGTGGTATACTTAGGAGTAACATTTATAGAATAACAAACAAGAAAGAGAATGGATAAGAACGTGCAGGAACCAGTGAAATTATTTCAATACAATACCCTTGGAGCCTTGATGGCTGGCCTTTATGGTGGCACCATGACAGTAGGAGAATTGCTAGAGCATGGAGACCTTGGTTTGGGAACCTTGGATTCCATTGATGGGGAATTGATTGTCTTGGATGGCAAGGCTTATCAAGCCAAAGGCTCAGGAGAGCAACCGGAAATTGTAGAAGTATCACCAGATGCCCTTATTCCTTACGCAGCAGTAGTACCACATCAGGCAGAGGTCATTTTCCGCCAGCGCTTTGAGATGACAGACAAGGAATTGGAAGAACGGATTGAGTCTTATTATGACGGGGAAAATCTTTTCCGCTCTATCAAGATTCGTGGGGAATTTTCACATATGCATGTGCGCATGATTCCTAAGTCGGCACCAGATACCAAGTTTGCTGATGTCGCAACCCATCAACCTGAATATAGTCGTGACAATGTGGCAGGAACCATCGTTGGTTTCTGGACGCCAGAGATTTTCAATGGGGTCAGTTTGGCAGGATATCATCTACATTTTATCTCAGATGATTTGACCTTCGGTGGGCATGTTATGGACTTTGTTATCAAGGAAGGCATTATCGAGGTGGGAGCTATTGACCAGTTGGACCAACGTTTCCCAGTCCAAGACCGTCAATACTTGTTTGCTAAGTTCAATGTTGACGAGATGAAAAAAGATATTGAAAAGGCAGAATAGGAGAAGAAAATGATCATTCATATTATCATTACCATGGTGCTGTTGCTGGCTTTCTTGCTAGGGAGCGTTTGGTATGCCAAAAAGAAATACCAGACTAATCTAGCTGCCTTGGGATTGGGTGCAGTCGCTTTCTTTGTTTCTTCGCAGATTTTGGAAAAACTGGTGCATATCTTAGTTTTACATCCTCAAAAAGACGGTAGTATTGCTCTCTTGCAAGATCATCCGCTTGTCTATATCATCTATGGCCTAGCCATGGCAGCATTTTTTGAGGAAACGGCTCGTCTTATTTTCTTCAAATGGTTGGAGAAAAAGAGAAGTTTGGAAAAGGCAGACGCCTTGGCCTATGGGTTAGGGCATGGTGGTTTGGAGTTGATTTTCCTAGGTCTTACTAGTTTACTCAATCTCTACTTCGTGCTTTCGGCAGTTCAAACTCAGGATCCACAGGTCATGCAATTACTGTCTGAAAATATGTTGAAAACCATTCAGTCACTTTCGGTCTGGCAGATTTATTTGCTTGGTTTTGAGAGAATCTTGGCGCTAGGTTTCCAATTACTCTTGACTGTTTGGGTTTACCAAGCTGTTCGCCAGAAGAAATGGATTTATCTCCTAGCAGCCTATGGCCTACATGCCTTCTTTGACCTAGCACCATCTCTAGTCCAAGTTGGCTGGTTGACAAATCCAGTCTTGGTTGAAGTTGTCCTAGCACTTGAACTTGTTCTGGTTGCCTATGGGACCAAGGCAATCTTTTGTAAAAAATCATAAGAAAAAAGGGGGAAACCTCTTTTTCTTATGCAAAATCCAGACAAGGTCTTTTTATGGTCGTCAAATGTCTCTAAAAATGGTATAATGGAATGAATTTTGTAAAAGGAAGAGTGACATGTCTGTAAGAGAAAAAATGCTTGAAATCTTAGAAGGGATTGATATCCGTTTTAAGGAACCCTTGCATAGCTATAGTTATACAAAAGTAGGTGGAGAGGCCGATTATCTGGTCTTTCCACGAAATCGTTTTGAGTTGGCTCGCGTTGTCAAATTTGCTAATCAAGAAAATATCCCTTGGATGGTTCTTGGCAATGCTAGCAATATCATCGTTCGTGATGGTGGAATTCGTGGATTTGTCATCTTGTGTGACAAGCTCAATAATGTTTCTGTTGATGGCTATACTATTGAAGCAGAAGCAGGGGCTAACTTGATTGAAACAACTCGCATTGCGCTTCGTCATAGTTTGACTGGCTTTGAGTTTGCTTGTGGCATTCCAGGAAGCGTTGGCGGTGCTGTCTTTATGAATGCGGGTGCCTATGGTGGCGAGATTGCCCACATCTTGCAGTCTTGTAAGGTCTTGACTAAGGATGGGGAAATCGAGACCCTGTCTGCCAAGGACTTGGCTTTTGGTTACCGCCATTCAGCTATTCAGGAGTCTGGTGCAGTTGTCTTGTCAGCTAAATTTGCCCTAGCCCCAGGAACCCATCAGGTTATCAAGCAGGAAATGGACCGCTTGACGCACTTACGTGAACTCAAGCAACCTTTGGAATACCCATCCTGTGGTTCGGTCTTTAAGCGTCCAGTCGGGCATTTTGCAGGTCAGTTAATTTCAGAAGCTGGCTTGAAAGGCTATCGTATCGGTGGTGTTGAAGTGTCTGAAAAGCACGCAGGATTTATGATCAATGTTGCTGATGGAACGGCTAAAGACTACGAGGACTTGATTGAGTCTGTGATTGAAAAAGTCAAGAAACACTCTGGCGTTACTCTTGAGAGAGAAGTTCGTATCTTGGGTGAAAGCAAGTAGGAAGCTTTGGCTAAAAAGCTGCTGCTATGTCATGGAAAGGGGGTGAAAGCCTATCGTTAGTGCAGAAGAATGTAGGCAGTTCAATCTCCTACACGAGGTAGTAGTGGCCTGACAGAGCCCTGATCTGTTAATCTATGAAAAAGAAGGAATAAATGACAATTGAAAAAACCAATTATTGAATTCAAAAACGTCTCTAAAGTTTTTGAAGACAGCAACACCAAGGTTCTCAAAGATATCAACTTTGAGTTGGAAGAAGGGAAATTCTACACTCTTTTAGGCGCATCTGGTTCAGGGAAATCAACTATCCTTAACATCATTGCAGGTTTACTGGATGCGACAACAGGAGATATTTTATTGGACGGTGTCCGAATCAATGACATTCCAACCAACAAGCGTGACGTCCATACCGTCTTCCAATCCTATGCCTTATTTCCACATATGAATGTGTTTGAAAATGTTGCTTTTCCGCTCCGCTTGCGTAAGATCGACAAGAAAGAAATCGAGCAACGCGTAGCGGAAGTTCTCAAGATGGTTCAGTTGGAAGGGTATGAAAAACGATCCATTCGTAAACTCTCAGGAGGACAACGTCAGCGTGTGGCTATTGCCCGTGCCATTATCAACCAACCCCGTGTGGTTTTGTTGGATGAGCCTTTGTCAGCGCTGGACTTAAAATTACGAACAGACATGCAGTACGAACTGCGTGAACTGCAACAACGATTGGGCATTACCTTTGTCTTTGTCACTCACGATCAGGAAGAAGCCCTGGCCATGAGTGACTGGATTTTCGTTATGAATGATGGCGAGATTGTTCAGTCTGGAACTCCTGTGGACATCTACGATGAGCCAATCAACCACTTTGTTGCCACCTTTATCGGGGAGTCAAATATCTTGCCAGGTACCATGATTGAGGACTACTTGGTTGAGTTTAACGGCAAACGCTTTGAAGCAGTCGATGGGGGGATGAAGCCAAATGAGCCTGTCGAGGTTGTCATTCGTCCAGAGGACTTGCGCATTACCCTGCCTGAAGAAGGCAAGCTCCAAGTTAAGGTGGATACCCAGCTCTTCCGTGGGGTGCACTATGAAATTATCGCCTATGACGAACTTGGAAATGAATGGATGATCCACTCAACTCGTAAGGCCATCGTTGGAGAGGAAATCGGTCTGGACTTTGAGCCAGAAGACATCCATATCATGCGTCTCAACGAAACTGAAGAAGAGTTCGATGCTCGTATCGAAGAATACGTGGAAATCGAAGAGCAAGAAGCAGGTCTGATCAATGCAATCGAGGAGGAAAGAGATGAAGAAAACAAGCTCTAAACTCTTTGTAGTTCCCTACATGCTCTGGATCGCCCTCTTTGTCCTGACACCCTTGGTCTTGATTTTCGGACAATCCTTTTTCAACATTGAAGGCCAGTTTAGTTTAGAAAACTATAAATCTTACTTTGCGTCACAAAACTTGACCTACCTAAAAATGAGCTTTAACTCTGTACTCTATGCAGGAATTGTGACCTTTGTAACCCTGCTCATCAGCTATCCGACAGCCCTCTTTTTGACCCGTCTCAAGCACCGTCAACTCTGGCTCATGCTGATTATCCTACCAACTTGGATCAATTTGCTCCTTAAAGCCTATGCCTTTATCGGAATTTTTGGTCAGAATGGCTCTATTAACCAATTCTTGGAATTTATCGGAATCGGCTCACAACAGTTGCTTTTTACCGATTTCTCCTTTATCTTTGTCGCAAGCTACATCGAGCTTCCCTTTATGATTTTGCCGATTTTCAATGTCTTGGACGATATGGATAACAATCTCATCAATGCCAGCTACGACCTTGGTGCGACCAAGTGGGAAACCTTCCGTCATGTCATCTTCCCTCTATCTATGAACGGAGTGAGAAGTGGGGTCCAATCGGTCTTTATCCCAAGTTTGAGTCTCTTCATGCTGACCCGTTTGATTGGTGGGAACCGCGTTATCACGCTGGGAACAGCCATTGAGCAAAACTTTCTGACCAATGACAACTACGGTATGGGTTCTACCATCGGTGTGATTCTCATCCTGACCATGTTCATCACCATGTGGGTAACTAAGGAAAGGAGAGAACGATGAAAAAATTTGCCAATCTATATCTAGGACTGGTCTTTCTTGTCCTCTACCTGCCGATTTTTTACCTGATTGGCTATGCCTTTAATGCAGGCAATGACATGAATAGCTTTACAGGCTTTAGCTTGAGCCATTTTAAAACCATGTTTGGCGATGGTCGTCTTATGTTGATTGTAACTCAGACCTTTTTCTTGGCCTTCCTGTCAGCCTTGATTGCGACCATTATCGGGACTTTTGGAGCTATTTATATCTACCAGTCTCGTAAGAAATACCAAGAAGCCTTTCTATCACTCAATAATATCCTCATGGTTGCGCCTGATGTTATGATTGGTGCCAGCTTCTTGATTCTCTTTACTCAACTCAAATTTTCACTTGGCTTTTTGACCGTTCTTTCTAGTCATGTGGCCTTCTCTATTCCTATCGTGGTCTTGATGGTCTTGCCTCGACTCAAGGAAATGAACGGCGACATGATTCATGCAGCCTATGACTTGGGAGCTAGTCAATTTCAGATGTTCAAGGAAATCATGCTTCCTTATCTGACTCCGTCTATCATTGCAGGTTACTTCATGGCCTTCACCTATTCGCTAGATGACTTTGCTGTGACCTTCTTTGTAACGGGAAATGGCTTTTCAACCCTGTCCGTCGAGATTTACTCTCGTGCTCGCAAGGGGATTTCGCTAGAAATCAATGCCCTGTCTGCCCTTGTCTTTCTCTTTAGTATTATCCTAGTTGTTGGATATTACTTTATCTCACGTGAGAAGGAGGAGCAAGCATGAAAAAACTCTATTCATTTTTAGCAGGAATTGTAGCCATTATCCTTGTCTTGTGGGGAATTGCGACTCATCTCGATAGTAAAATCAATAGCCGAGATAGTCAAAAACTGGTTATCTACAACTGGGGGGACTATATCGATCCAGAACTCTTGGAGCAATTCACAGAAGAAACAGGCATCCAAGTCCAGTACGAGACCTTTGACTCCAACGAAGCCATGTATACCAAGATTAAGCAGGGTGGAACGACTTACGATATTGCCATCCCTAGTGAATACATGATTAACAAGATGAAGGACGAAGACCTCTTGGTACCGCTTGACTATTCAAAACTTGAAGGTCTTGAAAATATTGGACCAGAGTTCCTCAACCAGTCCTTTGACCCAGGCAATAAATTCTCCATCCCTTACTTCTGGGGAACCTTGGGAATTGTCTACAATGAAACTATGGTAGATGAAGCGCCTGAACATTGGGACGACCTTTGGAAACCAGAGTATAAAAACTCTATCATGCTCTTTGATGGGGCGCGTGAGGTACTGGGACTGGGGCTCAACTCCCTTGGCTACAGCCTTAACTCCAAGGATCCACAGCAATTGGAAGAGACAGTAGATAAGCTCTATAAACTGACTCCAAATATCAAGGCTATTGTGGCCGACGAGATGAAGGGCTACATGATTCAAAATAACGCTGCTATCGGTGTGACCTTCTCTGGTGAAGCCAGCCAAATGTTAGAAAAAAATGAAAATCTACGCTATGTAGTACCGACTGAGGCCAGTAACCTTTGGTTTGACAATATGGTCATTCCAAAAACAGTCAAAAACCAAGATGCAGCCTATGCCTTTATCAACTTTATGTTGAAACCCGAAAATGCTCTCAAAAATGCGGAGTATGTCGGTTATTCAACTCCAAACCTACCAGCTAAGGAATTACTCCCAGAGGAGAAAAAAGAAGATAAAGCCTTCTATCCAGATGCTGAAACTATGAAACACCTAGAAGTTTATGAGAAATTTGACCATAAATGGACAGGAAAATATAGCGACCTCTTCCTACAATTTAAAATGTATCGGAAGTAGGATATATGAAAACGGATCAGTCACGCTGGTTCGTTTTTTTAACTCTTTTTCTTTGCAATAACAATATTTTATGGTATAATGTAAGCGTAAACACAAACACAAGAAACTCTCTAAATATTCTATGCTTTTAAAAAAGATAGGAGGAATAAATCATGAAAAAGAATTTTATGATTTTCTTAACAGCAGTTGCTAGTTTATTGTTTTTAACAACATTTTCAACTACAAAGGCAGATGAAAATATTGACAATAACGGTAGTTATGAAACAAGAACATCTTTAGTAATGAAAGTTGGGGATTCTGCTACACAAGTATTTACAGATAATTCTGGGGAAGAAAATGTAATTACCGTTACAAAGGTTGCTGACAGACCTCGAACCAGTTTTAGATGGGCACAAGTTGGTAGTGAAAAAGCTAGTAACGGAACTTATCATATAAGTTACAGACGCGGGATATTTAACTGTGGCTTCTATATCACAATAGATACTCGTAACATTACCAGCGCATATGATTTATGGTATTTCCATCTAGTAGGCACAAACTCCGCAAATTTAGTGCATGAAAGTAATAGGAGAGCAACAGCATATTTCACATTTCAACTCAGTGTTCCTTGGATTAACGGCCCAAGTTGGGACGGAGCTCTTCGAGCAGAGCTCGACGCAGACTATCTAGTTACACTGGTGAAGTAAAATGGGAATGTTTGGTTTGATGACAGTCGCTCTTACTATAACTCTCTTTCTAATCATCATTTTTTTAATAGTAAAAAATATTAAGAAATAAATAACTTTAAAATATTTAGAGAGCAGATAAAAGACACCAAAACTAAATAATTTGGTGTCTTTTATTATGAAACATTCGAAAACTTGGGATAAAAGTTGGGATAAAAAGAAAAATGGCAGTAAGAAAAAGTATATTCTGAAAAAGTAATCTGAGATGTAGGGAATAGGTCTGATTAAATGGAGATCATTTCCAGTTGACGCAAGCTTAAAAAAACGGTATAATAAGAAAGTTGAGAATTGATTTTCTCTTGTCTTAGTCCAGAGAAATGGCGGTGCTGCGAGCCATCTAAGCTAGGAAGTCATGCTACTCAATCATACAATTGCATAAGAACAAGAGAATGACAAGTTCATTGAATGAAGGTGGTACCGCGGTTTTTCGCCCTTCGTGATATGAGCTTGTCTTTTGATTTTTTGGAGGTGTTGATGAAAACATTTCTTGTCAAACAAAAGTTTCGTCTTGGAGGCGAACGCTTCGCTATCAAGGACGACAGGGGAGAAATCGCCTATCAGGTAGAGGGATCATTCTTTAAGATTCCCAAAACTTTTACCATCTATGATGATAATGGTGAACAGGTCAGTCAGATCAGTAAAGAAATCTTGACCTTGCTTCCTCGTTTTGAGATTCAGCTTCGGGATGGCTCGAGTTTTGTCATTCGTAAGAAGTTGACCTTTTGGCGAGATAAGTATGAGTTTGATAATTTAGGTCTTCGTATCGAGGGTAATATCTGGGATTTGGATTTCAAATTGCTGGATGATCGCGATCAGCTGATTGCGGAAATTAAGAAGGAACTCTTCCATTTGACCTCTACCTATACCGTAACGGTTCTTGAAGACGCTTATGCAGATCTAGTCATTTCCCTCTGTGTCGCGATTGACTATGTGGAAATGCTAGAAAGCCAATCACATTAAACAAGTAAATAAGGAGACGATATGAAACAACTATCTAGTGCACAAGTACGCCAAATGTGGCTTGACTTCTGGGCGACCAAAGGTCACTCAGTAGAACCATCAGTGAGCTTGGTTCCTGTAAATGACCCAACTCTTTTGTGGATCAACTCTGGGGTAGCAACCCTTAAGAAATACTTTGACGGGACCATTATTCCTGAAAATCCACGTATTACCAATGCTCAAAAGGCTATCCGTACCAACGACATCGAGAACGTAGGGAAGACTGCACGTCACCATACCATGTTTGAAATGTTGGGGAACTTCTCTATTGGAGATTACTTCCGTGACGAAGCTATCACTTGGGCTTATGAGCTTTTGACAAGCCCTGAATGGTTTGATTTCCCTGCTGAAAAACTTTACATGACTTACTATCCAGATGATAAAGATTCTTACAACCGCTGGATTGAAGTGGGAGTGGACCCAAGTCACTTGATTCCAATCGAGGACAACTTCTGGGAAATCGGTGCGGGACCTTCTGGACCTGATACAGAGATTTTCTTTGACCGTGGAGAAGCCTTTGACCCAGAAAATATCGGTCTTCGTTTACTTGCAGAAGATATTGAAAACGACCGTTACATCGAAATCTGGAACATCGTTTTGTCACAATTTAACGCAGACCCTGCTGTTCCTCGTAGCGAGTACAAGGAATTGCCACACAAGAACATTGATACGGGCGCTGGTTTGGAGCGTTTGGTGGCGGTTATCCAAGGGGCTAAGACAAACTTTGAAACAGACCTCTTCATGCCAATCATTCGTGAAGTCGAGAAATTGTCTGGTAAGGTTTATGACCAAGATGGCGACAACATGAGCTTCAAGGTCATCGCTGACCACATCCGTTCACTTTCATTTGCCATCGGTGATGGTGCCCTTCCAGGAAATGAAGGTCGTGGTTATGTCCTTCGTCGTCTTCTTCGTCGTGCTTCTATGCATGGTCAAAAATTGGGTATCAACGAGCCTTTCCTTTACAAACTCGTTCCAACTGTTGGAAAAATCATGGAAAGCTACTACCCAGAAGTGCTTGAGAAACGTGACTTTATTGAGAAAATCGTTAAGAGCGAAGAAGAATCATTTGCCCGTACCCTTCACTCAGGTCAACACTTTGCCCAAGGCATTGTAGCAGACTTGAAAGAAAAAGGTCAATCTGTTATCGCTGGTTCAGATGTCTTCAAACTCTATGATACTTATGGGTTCCCAGTTGAATTGACTGAAGAAATCGCTGAAGAAGCTGGTATGACTGTAGACCGTGAAGGTTTTGAAGCAGCCATGAAAGAACAGCAAGAACGCGCGCGTGCGTCAGCTGTCAAGGGTGGCTCAATGGGTATGCAAAATGAAACTCTTCAAAACATCACTGTAGAAAGTGTCTTCAACTACAATGCTAGCCAATTGTCTTCTAAATTGGTAGCTATCGTGGCGGACAATGCAGAAGTAGAAGCTGTTTCAGAAGGAACTGCCTCTCTTATCTTTGCGGAAACGTCATTTTATGCTGAAATGGGTGGACAGGTAGCTGACCACGGACAAATCTTGGATGAGTCAGGTAAGGTTGTGGCTACTGTGACCAATGTTCAAAAAGCACCAAACGGACAAGCTCTTCACACTGTTGAAGTCCTTGCACCGCTTGCCTTGAACCAAGAATATACTTTAGCAATTGATACAAATCGTCGTCACCGTGTTATGAAAAACCACACTGCTACTCACTTGCTTCACGCTGCCCTTCACAATATCCTTGGAAACCATGCGACACAAGCAGGGTCACTTAATGAAGTGGAATTCCTTCGCTTTGACTTTACCCACTTCCAAGCAGTGACTGCTGAAGAATTGCGTGCGATTGAACAGCAAGTTAACGAGAAAATTTGGGAAGCACTTGAAGTGAAGACAGTTGAAACGGATGTTGACACTGCTAAAGAAATGGGAGCTATGGCCCTCTTTGGTGAGAAATACGGCAAGGAAGTTCGTGTCGTGACTATCGGTGACTACTCTATTGAACTTTGTGGTGGTACTCATGTTGGCAACACTTCTGAGATTGGTCTCTTCAAAATTGTCAAAGAAGAAGGAATCGGTTCAGGAACTCGCCGTATCTTGGCAGTGACTGGTAAGGAAGCCTTTGAAGCCTACCGTGAACAAGAAGATGCTCTTAAAGCTGTCGCAGCAACTCTTAAAGCACCTCAACTTAAAGAAGTCCCTCACAAGGTAGAAGGACTTCAAGAACAACTTCGTCAATTGCAAAAAGAAAATGCTGAGTTGAAAGAAAAAGCCGCAGCTGCAGCCGCAGGCGATATCTTCAAGGATGTTAAGGAAGTCAATGGTCACCGTTACATTGCTAGCCAAGTGTCTGTATCAGATGCTGGTGCCCTTCGTACTTTTGCGGATAACTGGAAACAAAAAGACTACTCTGACTTGCTTGTCCTAGTTGCCGCTATCGGTGATAAAGTCAATGTCCTTGTAGCAAGCAAGACAAAAGACCTTCATGCAGGAAACCTTGTCAAAGAATTAGCACCAATCGTCGATGGACGTGGTGGTGGTAAACCAGACATGGCCATGGCAGGAGGAAGCAATCAAGCTAAGATCCAAGAATTGTTGGATGCAGTAGCAGGTAAATTGTAAACTCGATTATTAATTCTTTGATAATTTTAAAAATTAAGAGTTGAAAAGATATTGTTAAGAGAGTATTCTTATGAAAAGAAAAATTTATGTTGCTTTAAGTATATTTTTTGGTATGGGAACAATTGGATTTGTATTTGATTCCAAAAAAATTATTGACCAGCTAGGCTTCCAACAATTTATATCTCAAATTATTTTTAGTTCCGTATTTACTTTCCTTTTCTATTGGTTGTATATTAAAGATAGTAAAAAAGCTATAGCTGTTAATAGTAACAGAGATACAATAAATAAACCGATAGATGAAATATACTCATCGACCTCATCGATTGAAATACCAATAAGTGTAATAGAAGAAGAGCGAAATAAAATTAAATTAAATAAATTCAAAAGAAAAAATAATGAAATTCTCAAGTTTATTGTTGCGTTCTTTATTCCTTGGATTGGTTGGATTTATTTAATTTATAGGCTTGTTCGATATAATATGAAAAAACATTACTTTTTAAGTGATGAATTTATTCGGAATAAAATACAAATCGATTCTTTTGTTACAGAATATAATGAAATAGCTAAATATGTTGAGAAGTTTGATGAGGTAAGCTTACAATCTACAAGTTTTGATAAATATAAGTATGCTCATGTAGCTAAAGGACAAAATACAAGTTTGTATAATATTCAACGTGATAGGAACGTTATTGATTATCAATCTAAATATGTTTATAATGCTTCACTACAAGTTGTTAGAAATGCAGAGTTAGAACCTTTTAAGTATTTATGTAAGTATTTTGATTTTAAGCCTAACGAAGAAAATCTACAGCGTATTCAAGAAATTGGTGAACAAGTATCACGATTTCTTAATGCTAAAGAGAATCTTGATAATAGATTGGCAAGAATTTTAAATAGTTTAAATCCTCCACAGTTTATTTTAAAGTATTATAAAGAAGAATTTTTATATTATATCAACATTGAAGTTCCCCAAATTAATTTTAATTTTCCTACCTATACTTTTCAATATGTTAGTGCAGGTGGTAATTCTAGTCAAGTTACTTCAATTACACTAAATGAGGAAATAATTGAATTATTAATTACTTATATGGATGAGCAAGTTAAGTATAAGAAAAGTGCTAAAGCTCAACGTGCATTAATGACTAAAAAATTACGTGAGTATGTCAAAGAAAGGGACTGTTATACTTGCCAATATTGCGGAGCATCTACTGCTCAACAAGATTTATTATTGCTAGAAGTGGATCATATTATTCCAGTTTCAAAGGGTGGAATGTCTACGGAAAGTAATTTACAAACATTATGTTGGAAATGTAATAGAACAAAATCAGATAAAATTTTATAGATTTAGATGAAAATTATAATGTTTGAGAACAGAACGTGTCAATTAGTGATATAATTTTTAACAAAAATATAGGTTGTTTAAAGATCTATCCATTTGGGTAGGTCTTTTTGTGAATGCAAAAAAGCCAAATCCGATTGGACCTGGCTGGATTATTATGAGTTATTAGATTGTATTGGCTGCCCAGACACTTACGGATCTAGCTGAGACTGGGAATTGTCCATAACCTTCCTCATCGATTGTAACATGACTTTGGTGGTTTCCAAGTAAGTCTATGAAAGTTTGGTTAGCCCATTCTTGGCCGACAAACATTGACTTGCTGCTTTCTTGGTTATTTGAGATAAGGACTGCGATTGGGGATTGATGTTCAGCACCTGAACGTACCCAACCGATACAGTTTGCGTCATCAAAGTAGTCTGTTTGCTCTCCATAGGCCAAATCTTTTCGGATGGCTAGGAGACGGTCAAGGACTTCTTTGAAATCTTGTTGAGCATATTGCCCTGAAATCCCATAGTAGTCGCCGTAAAAGACACATGGAAGGCCATTTTGGCGTAACAGAATGAGGGCATAGGCTGCTGGTTTGAACCATTCTTCAACGGTAGACTCAAGAGCCTGACCTCGTTGTGTATCGTGGTTGTCGACAAAAGTCACAGCCTTGTCAGGTTTGAGTTCAACCAAGCTATCTGTGAAAATGCTACGAAGATCGTAGTTGGAACCTGCTCGACTAGCATCAAAGAGATTCTGGTGGAGACGAACATCGACAAGATCGAATCGTTCTTCCGTTTTTTCAAGATAGTCTAGGTTGGCTTCCTTGTCTGGGTTCCAAAATTCACCAAAAACATAGAAATCCTCACCGTATTTTTCCTTTATATCACGGATGAAATTGCTCATAAAGAAAGAGTCAATGTGTTTAACGGCATCCAAGCGGAAACCAGCTACACCAGTCGTTTCCATGAACCAATCAGCCCAGTCATAGATATTTTGGATGACTTCAGGATGCTTAAAGTCTAGATCAGCATACATGAGGTAGTCGTAGTTACCGTTTTCATTATCGACCAATTCCTCGTTGGCCCAGCCCTTATTATCCCCTTGGATGAGATAAATCCCAGACTTACGACGTTTGGCATCATAGTCTGTACCTGTGAAGTGGTACCAGTGCCAGTGGAAGTCATTGTAGGTATTTTGGCGACCATCGAAGGTAAAACTAGTCCAGCCATTGATGGTGAAGGGTTCTCCGAGTTCGACTGTACGGTCTACAGGGTCCACTTCGATGACCTGAAAGGCTTCCATGTGATCGGCCGCAGCCTTGTGGTTGAGTACCACATCAGCCATAGGCTGGATTCCCTGTGCTTTTAGGGCTTGAATGGTTTGAAGATAGTCTTCTTTAAAACCATACTTGGTGCGGACAGTCCCTTTTTGGTTGAACTCTCCTAAGTCAAATAAGTCATAGACCCCATAACCTACATCTTTTTCATTGGTAGCCTTGAAGGCTGGTGGCATCCAGACATGGCTGATACCGAGATCAGCTAGGTGTGGAGCATCTTCAGCTAGACGCATCCAGTGCTGACCGTCATGGGGCAGATACCATTCAAAGTATTGCATGAGTGTTTGATTTTGCATGATGTTTCCTCTTACTTGTCAATCTTGTTCTTTATTCTATCATAAAGTATCTCTCAGCGCAAACGTTTGCGTAAGAAATAGAAGGAAACTATTGTATCTACTTAAAATAAAGTGTTGATTTTTTTGTATCAAAGTGCTAGTATAATAGTATGTAATATAGATAAAGATAGGAGTCATCCCATGATTGAATTTCAAAATGTTAGTAAGTTGTATGGTGATAAAGAGGCTTTGAACAATCTCAATTTGCAGATTGAAAATGGGGAGATTATGGGTTTGATTGGCCATAACGGTGCTGGAAAATCGACTACCATAAAATCCCTAGTCAGTATCATTTCACCCAGCAGTGGTCGTATTCTGGTAGATGGTCAGGATTTATCGGAAAATCGTTTAGCTATCAAACGAAAAATTGGCTACGTAGCAGACTCGCCTGACTTATTTTTACGTTTAACGGCCAATGAATTTTGGGAATTGATCGCCTCATCCTATGATCTGACTAGCTCTGACTTGGAGGCTAGTCTAGCTAGGCTATTGAGTGTTTTTGATTTTGCTGAAAATCGTTATCAGGTTATTGAAACCCTTTCTCACGGAATGCGTCAAAAAGTCTTTGTCATTGGGGCACTCTTGTCTGATCCCGATATTTGGGTCTTGGACGAACCCTTGACAGGTTTGGATCCCCAGGCTGCCTTTGATTTGAAGCAAATGATGAAGGAACATGCACAAAAAGGCAAGACAGTCTTGTTTTCAACCCATGTCCTAGAGGTAGCTGAGCAAGTTTGTGATCGGATTGCCATTTTGAAAAAGGGACATTTGATTTATTGTGGTAGCGTAGAGGACTTGAGAAAAGACCATCCAGACCAGTCTTTAGAAAGTATCTATCTTAGCCTTGCTGGTAGAAAAGAGGAGGTTTCAGATGCGTTTCAAGGTCATTAAAAAATTAGTTGATATCAATATCCTTTATTCATCTCAAGAAGCTAATCTGGCTAACCTACGAAAGAAGCAGGCTAAGAATCCTGGGAAAAAAGTAAATGTTTCCGCTAGAGTTCTAAGTTCTTACATTTTTTCTAGCCTCTTGATGCTCTTTTTTTTTAAGTAATATAGCCATTCATTTTCCTTTTGAAGAAATGCCTGTTTATTTTGGTTTCATGGTTACTATTTTACTAGTGGTTGCCTTTTCAACTTCTTTAACGGCCTTTTATAATGTCTTTTATGAGAGTAAGGATTTGGTATCGTATAGACCCTATGCCTTTAAAGAATCAGAGATTATAATTGCTAAAGGACTGTCTGTTCTCTTGCCAGCTCTAACTGGAATTGTACCAATCCTAGCTTATTTTCTAGTCCTCTATATTAGGCTAGCACCTTCTCTTTGGCTGGGCTTGCCTTTGATGCTACTGTCCTTGGCCTTATTATTTGTCTCTGTTACTTTAGTGATGGTAGTGGCAGTACATTTCTTGGCTCAGACTAGGGTCTTCAGAAAGTATCAGTCTATTTTTTCGAATGTGATGATTGGGATAGGAGTTCTCATACCTTTAATATATGTCTTCTTTCTACAGTCGACTTCTGGACGTATTGTTGACAAAGTTAGAGACATTCCATTTCTCCTTTATCCTATTCATCTCTTTTACAAAATAGCAGTGGAGCCTTTTTCGACAGAAGCCATCCTGGGTCTGCTCGCTTGGATAGGACTAACTCTCTTCTTGCTTTACTTGAGCAAAAAGAAGGTTTTTCCTCGTTTTTATGACGTGATTCTGCTTAACAGTGAGGAGAAGGTCAAGAAAGAACGTCGCAGTAAGGAGAGAATTTCAACTACTAAAAAGGGATTTTTCCGTATGGTTTTACGCTACCACCTCACCCTCTTGGGACAGGGGACTGGCGTGATTACAGTGCTTTTTACAAGTGCTTTCCTTCCTTATCTCATGATGATCGGTCTGATTTCCAAAATCCGAGATTCTCAGATAGTTCCAGACATTCATCCTCCATACTGGTTACCCTTGTTTTTTGTAGGAGTGTTTATAGCAGTTGTCAATAACAATATCACCAGCCTGCATTCAATTGCCTTGTCCTTGGAGAGAGAAAATGTTGATTTTCTTAAGAGTTTACCCTTTGACTTTGCTCGTTATGTGAAAGTGAAATTTTGGATTATATTTGCTGTCCAGTCCTTTTTACCAGTTCTGACTTTACTTGGCCTTTCTCTATATCTAGGCTTGCCCATCCTTTCGATGATTTACCTTCTTGTGGCATGGATCCTTGCCAGTGTCATCCTTTCTTGCCACCATTACCTTAAGGACGTGAAAAATCTGTCAACCAATTGGAGTAGCATTACGGACCTGGTAAACCGTTCAAATCGTATAGTAGCAATAGTTTTGATTTTTATTTATAGTGCAATCTTAATGGCCCTTGTAATAGGGAGCTTATTCTTGGTTCGGTCTCTCGTCCCTGTCCTTGCCATCAGCTTGGGAGTAGGAGTTCTTATCCTCTTGCTTGCTCTTGCTATTTTTGGCTATCATTACTACCTGTCACGCATATTGGCAGAAATAGAAAAAAGATGAGCTAGTTGGTCGCTTGCTTGATAAATTCAATTCGACAAACGCTTTTATAGTTTGTTAGAATGTAGTTGTAAATGATTAAGATTGGTAATCAAAAATATATAGGGAGGAATGTTTTGAATAAGAAATATAACATAGTTCTATTTTTGTTGTTTATAGTTTATTTATTGGGATATTTTTCAATTTCAAAAACTTTCATTCCTATAATGTGTGTGATCCAAGTATTTTTGATAGAACATATATTTAAAGTTCGAAATAGAATGATGCAAATAGGTGAAATTTTAATTATTGTTGCTTCTATGATATTATTTATTGATAGTATATTGAGTTTGTAACAAAAGTCTTCTCTATAGAATCAAATTTTCCAGATACCTGCTGAGGCTGATTTATCTTCTCTCTATGCCTTCTCATCTTTATTCTACTATCTACGTCACTAAACTTGACAGACACATATTGCAGGTACAGCCTCTCCAGCTACAATCTCAAAGTTAATACTCTTCGAAAATCTCTTCAAACCACGTCAGCTTTGCCTTGCCGTAGATATGGTTACTGACTTCGTNNTTGAGCTGACTTCGTCAGTCTTATCTACAACCTCAAAGCAGTGCTTTGAGCAGCCTGCAGATCGCTTCCTAGTTTGCTCTTTGATTTTTGTTGATAAAAAGAAATGCTCCTCCAAGACGGAAGAGCATTTTTTATTGTGATTTTGATTCGGTTTCAGCCGACTCTGGGTGGAGTTCTTGGTAACTTGGTGCCTTGAAAAGGTCAGTACTAGTTTTGCCTTGTCGTTGGCTAAAGAGGCTGGTTGACTGACTTCCTTTTTCTTGCTCAATCTTTTGCAGAATGGGCAAGGAATTGAGGTAAGAAATACTTTCTGTATCAACTTTTCCAAGATGATCTGCTTGGTAGAAACGGATCAAATCGCCAGTTTGAATCTGGTCGCTGATTTTCAGCTGTTGACTAGCTGCTTGACGAACAATTTCTAGTTCAGTCTGAGTTTGTTCATCAAGATTGCTGATTTCAAGACCACTTTCAGTGTAGTAGGTTCGTCCGTCGTAGCTGGTATATTTGGGTGTGACGAAGGAATTGGCAGTTCGAAAGGCAACGATTTCTTGATGGTCTGGAGACAGAAGGTCTTGCCCAACTTGAAGGAAGGAACTGGACTCAATACCAAGGAGGTGTTCGAGAGTCGGTAAGATATCGATTTGTCCACCGTAGGTATTGATGATTTGTCCTTTTTCATAGCCAGGCATGACCACCATAAAAGGCACTCGTTGCAACATGGCATTGTCGTAATTCGACCAGTTCTCAGAAGTCTTTCCAATCAAGGGTGCCAGCTCAGGATTGCGGGAGTTGGAAATACCATAATGGTCTCCGTAAATGACGATGATGGATTTTTCATAGAGGCCACTTTCTTTGAGATAGTCAAAGAAGGCTTTAATGGCACTGTCCAGATAGTTGGCTGTTTGGAAGTAGCCATTGATTGTTTCATCTTTGGTCTTAGCCAGTGGGAAACCAAGCTCATCGCCAGTCAGATTGCTAGCATAGGGATAGTGATTGGACACCGTGATATACTTGGCATAAAAAGGCTGCTGCAAATGCTCCAGATACTGAATAGAATCTTTCATCATGATTTTATCATTTAAACCATATTGGAAAGAATTGCTACTGTCTTGCTTGGTGAAGTAGGATGCATCAAAGAAGTATTGATAGCCCCATTGTTTGTAGGTCGTATTTCGGTTCCAGAAGGTCCCAATATTACCGTGAAAGACAGCACTTGATTGATAGCCATTTTTTGTTAGGATAAAAGGCGCTGCCTGCTGGGTATTGGTACTTCCATAGTTGACCATAAAGGAACCTTGGTCAAGTCCAAACAAACCAGTCTCTAGCATGGTTTCCGCATCTGAGGTTTTACCAGCCTTGACTTGGTTAAAGATATTCGAAAAGGCTAGTGTAGATTGCGAATGGTAGAGGGAATTAAGAAAGGGAGTGACTTCATGCTCAGTTCCATCTAGGTTGAGTTTATAGTCAAGTAGGAACTGCTGGAAGCTCTCCAAGTGGAGATAAATCACATTTTTTCCTTTGGCCAAGCCAAAATAGTCTGGATTGGGCTTAGCCGAATGCTCTTGAATATAATCTGTAATAGGTTGAAGGTCAGTCTCAGAGGCCTTAGCCCGTTCTTTATTAGCGCTATAGGATTGGTTGGCACTATAGCCTAAAAAAGCTGGTAAACTGAGGGCGCGGACAACATAATAATTCGAAAATCCTCGCGATAGGAGATCGGGACGCTCAATTTCAGCCAAGAAAAGGTTAGCTGAAAAGAGCAGGGCAGAGAGAGCAGTGATGGCAACACTGGAGCGGAATTTGAAAGGTCTCCTATCCAGCTGGATGAATTTTTTATAGAAAAGGAAAGCCAGCAGTGGGAAATCCATAAAATAGATGAAATCCCAAAAGCGCAGTAACTCTAATTCTGCAGTACCAACAGACACCTTGCTGACCACCTTCATGGTATTAGCCGTGATAAAGTCACTAAATTCTCGATAGTAAAAGACGTTGGAATAAAGCCAAATGAATAAAAGGCTATAAATAGCTATACTCAGACCATAAAAGATTTTGGTTGACCGAGCATAGAGGGCTAGAGCCAGCAGGAGTAGCCCCAAGGGAAGGGGATTGAAAAAGGCGATAAAGGCAAGGTAATTTCCCTGCAACTTGCCCACTTGAATATCTAAATTAAAGTCAACGGCATAGGCTAATAAGGTTTTGAGCCAATAGAGGATTAAAAGGGTTAGGACAAAACCCAGTCTGGTACCCATGGCTTTTTGGATTTTGTTAAAATTGCTTTTCACACATTTACTTCCTAATTTTTTATTAGTATTAGTATACCATTTTTTAAAAGAAGAGTAAAAAAGCAAGGGTAGTTTCTTTTTTGAGAATTGTCTAAAAGTTTGATATAATGGTAGTTATGAATAGAATAAGAGTTAGCAAAAGGGTTGAAAAGAAGCTTGCTAAGGGGCTAGTTTTACTAGAAGCCAGTGATCTTGAAAATGTCAATCTTAAGGATCAGGAAGTAGAAGTGCAGGGTCAAGAAGGAACCTTTCTTGGGACTGCCTACCTTTCTCAGCAAAACAAGGGCTTGGGTTGGTTTATCAGTAAAGACAAGATCACCTTCAATCAAGCTTTCTTTGAAATGCTGTTTAGACAAGCTAAAGAAAAGAGAAGAGCCTACTATCAAGATGATTTGACAACTGCCTTTCGTCTCTTCAACCAAGAGGGAGATGGCTTTGGCGGTCTGACAGTGGACCTCTATGGCGACTATGCTGTCTTTTCTTGGTATAACTCTTATGTTTATCAGATTCGTCAGACCATCTCAGAAGCCTTTAGACAGGTTTTTCCTGAGGTGTTAGGGGCCTATGAGAAGATACGCTTTAAGGGTTTGGACTATGAATCTGCCCATGTTTATGGTCAAGAAGCACCTGACTTTTTCACTGTTCTGGAAAATGGTGTTCTGTATCAAGTCTTTATGAATGATGGCTTGATGACAGGAATTTTCCTAGACCAGCATGAGGTTCGTGGTAGTCTGGTCGATGGCTTGGCTATGGGCAAATCCTTGCTCAATATGTTTTCCTATACAGCAGCTTTTTCAGTAGCTGCGACCATGGGAGGAGCAAGTCAGACAACTTCTGTGGACCTAGCCAAACGTTCACGAGAATTGTCTCAAGCGCATTTTCAGGCAAATGGAATCAGCACAGACGACCATCGTTTTGTGGTCATGGATGTCTTTGAATATTTCAAGTATGCCAAACGAAAAGGCTTGACCTACGATGTGATTGTCCTAGATCCGCCTAGCTTTGCTCGGAACAAAAAACAGACCTTCTCTGTGGCCAAGGATTATCACAAGTTGATTTCCCAGAGTCTTGAGATTTTAAATCCAGGAGGGATTATCATTGCTAGTACCAATGCTGCCAATGTTTCCCGTCAGAAATTTACAGAACAAATTGATAAAGGCTTTGCAGGAAGAAGTTACCAGATTTTAAATAAATACGGTCTTCCAGCAGACTTCGCCTATAATAAAAAAGATGAAAGTAGTAATTACCTCAAGGTGATTAGTATGAAGGTTAGTAAATGAAATTAATCGTTTCAGTAATGCCAAGAAGTTTAGAGGAGGCCCAGGCTCTGGATGCCACAAGGTACCTGGATGCCGACATCATTGAATGGCGTGCCGACTATCTGCCTAAAGAAGCGATTTTGCAGGTGGCTCCAGCTATTTTTGAAAAATTCGCAGGTCGTGAGTTGGTTTTCACGCTACGAACTCGCTCTGAAGGGGGAGAAATTGACCTTTCTTCAGAAGAATATATCCATTTAATCAAGGAAGTGGTGCAACTCTATCAACCAGACTATATTGATTTTGAGTACTATAGCTACAAGGATGTTTTTGAGGAAATGCTGGACTTCCCAAATCTCGTTTTGAGTTACCACAATTTCCAAGAAACACCTGAAAATATGATGGAAATCTTGTCAGAGTTGACGAGCCTAAATCCAAAACTTGTCAAGGTTGCGGTGATGGCTCATACGGAGCAGGATGTGCTAGACTTGATGAACTATACACGGGGCTTTAAAACCCTCAATCCTGAGCAGGAATATGTAACTATTTCTATGGGTAAGGTGGGCAAGGTTTCTCGTATCACTGCGGATGTGACTGGTTCGAGTTGGTCTTTTGCCAGTCTGGATGAGGCTAGTGCCCCTGGTCAGATTTCTCTAGCTAGCATGAAAAAAATCAGGGAGATTTTGGATGAAGCTTGATGGCTATACACGTTTAGCTGCAGTTGTTGCCAATCCTATTAAACATTCTATTTCTCCCTTCATCCACAATAGGGCCTTTGAGGCGACAGCTACCAATGGTGTTTATGTTGCTTGGGAGATTGAAGCGAGTGATTTGGCAGAAACAGTAGCCAATATTTGTCGCTACCAGATGTTTGGCATCAATCTGTCCATGCCCTATAAGGAGCAGGTGATTCCTTATTTGGACGGGCTGAGCGATGAGGCGCGCTTGATTGGTGCGGTCAATACGGTTGTCAATGAGAATGGGAATTTGATTGGATATAATACAGATGGCAAGGGATTCTTTAAGAGTTTGCCTTCTTTTACAATTACAGGTAAGAAGATGACCCTGCTGGGTGCAGGTGGTGCGGCCAAGTCCATTATAGCGCAAGCCATTTTGGATGGTGTCAGTCAGATTTCGGTCTTTGTTCGTTCCGTTTCTATGGAAAAAACAAGACCTCACCTAGACAAGTTACAGGAGCAGACAGGCTTTAAAGTGGACTTGTATGCTTTAGAAGATGTTTCGGAACTGCAAGCAAGGATTGCCGATTCGGGCTTACTGGTCAATGCGACTAGTGTGGGCATGGATGGTCAATCATCCCCAGTTCCAGAAAACATCAATCTGACAGAGACTCTCTTGGTCGCAGATATCATTTACCAACCCTTTGAAACGCCATTTTTGAAATGGGCTAGAAGTCAGGGCAATCCAGCAGTCAATGGTCTGGGAATGTTGCTCTATCAAGCTGCAGAAGCTTTTCAACTGTGGACAGGCAAGGAAATGCCGACAGAAGAGATTTGGCAGTCTTTAACAGAAAAATACCAATAAAGAAAGGGAGACTCTCCTATGAAAATCAGAATCGATATTCCTCATCATCCTTATGATATTCAGATTGAAAAAGGTTGTCTGGCTCAGGCTGGTCAATGGTTGCGAGAACTGTGGCAACCACAAAAAGTGCTAATCGTAACAGACAACCATGTAGCTTCTCTTTATGCTGAGAAGGTCAAACTCAGCCTAGAAGATGCTGGTTTTCAGGTAGCTGTTTTTGACTTTTTAGAAGGGGAAGAAAGAAAGAATTTAACTACTGTTCAGAAAGTATATGAATTTCTAGTTAAGCAGGGGTTGACTCGTAGCGATGGAATCGTGGCTCTCGGCGGTGGTGTCGTTGGGGACCTGGCTGGTTTTGTAGCCTCTACCTATATGCGGGGTATTCACTTTGTTCAGATTCCGACCAGTTTAACTGCCCAGGTGGATTCGTCTATCGGTGGAAAGACAGGCGTTAACACTCCATTTGCTAAGAATATGGTGGGTACCTTTGCCCAACCAGATGGGGTTCTGATTGACCCGCTTGTCCTTGAAACGCTTGGAAAAAGAGAGTTGATTGAAGGGATGGGGGAGGTCATCAAGTATGGCTTGATTGAGGATCCAGAACTGTGGGCTCTTTTGACGGAGCTGGATGGTTCTGTTGAGAGCATTCTGGAACATGCAGAGACCTTGATTGAACATTCTTGTCAGGTCAAGCGCAAGATGGTAGTTGAGGATGAGTTGGACAATGGTGTTCGCCTTTACCTCAATTTTGGCCACACCATTGGTCATGCCATTGAAGCGACGGCTGGGTATGGGAAAGTCATGCATGGTGAAGCTGTTGCCATGGGAATGGTGCAGATTTCCAAGGTGGCTGAGGAAAAAGGCCTTATGCCAGCTGGAATAACCCAGTCCATTACAGCTATGTGTCAGAAATTTGGCTTGCCTGTTGACTATGAAAACTGGGATGTTGACAAGCTTTATCAGGCTTTGACTCATGACAAGAAAGCGCGTGGCAACATCTTGAAATTGGTCTTGGTGCCAGAGCTTGGTTCAGCGACCATTCACCCAGTTTCTCTGGAAGAGATGAAAGACTACTTGGGAAAATAAGGAGAGTGTATGAGATATTTAACTGCAGGAGAATCACACGGACCCCGTCTGACAGCTATCATTGAGGGAATTCCAGCTGGGCTTCCTTTGACAGCTGAGGATATCAATGGCGATCTTAAACGCCGTCAGGGTGGCTACGGCCGCGGTGGTCGTATGAAAATTGAGAGCGACCAAGTTATCTTTACTTCGGGCGTTCGCCACGGGAAGACGACAGGGGCGCCTATTACCATGGATGTCGTCAATAAGGACCACCAGAAATGGCTGGACATCATGTCTGCAGAGGACATTGAAGACCGCCTTAAAAGCAAACGAAAAATCACCCATCCTCGTCCAGGTCATGCCGATTTGGTTGGGGGGATTAAGTACCGTTTTGATGATTTGCGAAATTCTTTGGAGCGTTCATCAGCTCGTGAAACCACCATGCGGGTAGCAGTGGGGGCAGTGGCCAAACGCCTCTTGGCTGAGCTGGGTATGGAGATTGCTAATCATGTCGTGGTTTTTGGTGGCAAGGAAATCGATGTTCCTGAGAATCTCACAGTTGCTGAGATTAAGAAACGAGCTGCCCAGTCTGACGTTTCTATTGTCAACCAAGAACGGGAACAGGAAATCAAGGATTATATTGACCAAATCAAGCGTGATGGAGATACCATCGGTGGGGTTGTGGAGACAGTCGTTGGAGGTGTTCCAGTTGGTCTTGGTTCCTATGTCCAATGGGACAGAAAATTGGATGCGCGATTGGCCCAGGCAGTTGTCTCTATCAATGCTTTTAAAGGGGTGGAATTTGGTCTTGGATTTGAATCTGGTTATCGTAAAGGCAGCCAAGTCATGGATGAAATTCTCTGGTCTAAAGAAGACGGTTATACCCGCCGTACCAATAATCTAGGTGGCTTTGAAGGTGGTATGACTAATGGGCAACCGATTGTTGTTCGCGGCGTGATGAAGCCCATTCCTACTCTCTACAAACCACTTATGAGTGTGGATATCGAAACCCATGAACCCTACAAGGCAACAGTCGAAAGAAGTGATCCGACCGCTCTTCCAGCAGCAGGAGTGGTTATGGAAGCCGTTGTGGCAACGGTTCTGGCACAAGAAATCCTTGAAAAATTCTCATCAGACAATCTAGAGGAATTAAAAGAAGCGGTAGCCCAACACCGAGATTATACAAAGAACTATTAAGGAGTTCCTATGGCAAAAACAATCTATATCGCAGGTCTTGGTTTGATTGGTGCCTCTATGGCGCTTGGTATCAAACGCGATCATCCAGATTATGAAATTTTAGGGTATAATCGCAGTCAAGCTTCGAGAGATATTGCCTTGAAAGAAGGCATGATTGACCGTGCAACGGATGATTTTGCCAGTTTTGCTCCTTTGGCAGATGTCATTATCCTCAGCTTGCCAATCAAACAAACTATTGCTTTCATTAAGGAGTTGGCCAATTTGGATTTGCGAGAAGGCGTTATTATTTCAGATGCTGGTTCGACCAAGTCAACCATTGTGGATGCGGCGGAGCAGTATTTGGCTGGCAAGTCTGTTCGCTTTGTCGGGGCCCATCCCATGGCTGGTAGTCACAAGACAGGGGCTGCTTCTGCGGATGTCAATCTTTTTGAAAACGCCTATTATATCTTCACACCTTCGAGGCTGACAAGTCAGGACACGCTTAAGGAAATGAAGGATCTGCTTTCAGGTCTTCATGCTCGTTTTATCGAGATTGATGCCCAGGAGCATGATTGTGTGACTTCTCAGATTAGCCATTTCCCTCATATTCTGGCTTCTAGTCTCATGGAGCAGACTGCGGTCTATGCTCAAGAACATGAGATGGTAAGGCGCTTTGCGGCCGGTGGTTTTCGAGATATGACCCGAATTGCGGAAAGCGAGCCGGGTATGTGGACCTCTATTCTCTTGTCCAATCGTGAGACTATTCTAGACCGAATTGAGGATTTTAAGGAACGTTTGGAAGCGATTGGTCAGGCCATTAGTAAGGGGGATGAAGAGCAAATTTGGAATTTTTTTAACCAAGCGCGTGAACAACGCCAGACCATGGAAATCCATAAGCGTGGTGGTGTGGATAGCTCTTACGACCTCTATGTTGACGTTCCTGATGAAGAAGATGTCATCCTGCGGATTTTGGAACTGCTACGTGGAACTTCCTTGGTTAACATCCACATCAACGAGGAAAATCGTGAGGATATTCACGGAATCCTACAAATTTCATTTAAAAATGCTCAAGACTTGGAAAGAGCTGAGCATCTCATAACAGAAAATACCGACTATACAGTCGTCATCAAATAAGGAGAAAATTATGCCAAATATTTACGATAGTGCAAACGAACTCAGTCGCGGTCTACGCGGATTACCAGAATACAAGGATGTTAAAGCAGCTAAAGATGCGATTGCAGCAGATGCTGAGGCAAGCAAAATCTTTACAGAATATCTTGCCTTTCAAGAGGAAATTCAAAAACTAGCACAGACAGGTCAAATGCCAGATGCGTCCTTCCAAGCTAAGATGGAAGGCTTTGGTAAACAGATTCAAGGAAATAGCCTCTTGTCAGAATTCTTTACCAAGCAACAACAATTGGTCATTTACCTTTCTGACATTGAAAAAATTGTTTTCGAACCAGTTTCAGAATTGCTAAAATAAGAAAAAAACTATCCTAAAGTCAGAATTTTTAAGGAATTTCTGGCTTTTTATGATAAAATAGGTAAAAGTATTGCAAGTATGAGGTCCAGTATGAAACTAAAAACAAACATTCGCCACTTACATGGCAGTATCCGCGTTCCAGGTGACAAGTCTATCAGCCACCGTTCCATTATCTTTGGAAGTTTGGCTGAGGGTGAGACCAAGGTTTATGATATTCTGCGAGGTGAAGACGTTCTTTCGACCATGCAGGTTTTTCGTGACCTTGGTGTTGAAATTGAGGACAAAGATGGGGTTATTACCATTCAAGGTGTGGGTATAGAAGGCTTAAAAGCTCCGCAAAATGCCCTTGATATGGGAAATTCTGGTACCTCGATTCGCCTGATTTCAGGTGTCCTTGCAGGTGCAGATTTTGAAGTAGAAATGTTTGGAGACGACAGTCTTTCCAAACGTCCTATGGATCGTGTGACGATTCCTCTGAAAAAAATGGGCGTTAGCATTTCGGGACAAACTGAGCGAGACCTGCCTCCCCTTCACTTAAAAGGGACGAAAACCCTAAGACCTATTCAGTATGAGTTGCCAATTGCCTCTGCCCAAGTCAAGTCAGCCTTGATCTTTGCGGCCTTGCAGGCTCAGGGGGAGTCAGTGATTATCGAAAAAGAGTGCACCCGTAATCATACTGAAGATATGTTGCAACAATTTGGTGGCCATTTAAGTGTGGAGGGCAAGAAAATCACAGTCCAAGGGCCACAAAAATTGACAGGACAGAAGGTGGTCGTACCAGGAGATATTTCCAGTGCAGCCTTTTGGTTAGTCGCAGGTTTGATTGTTCCAAACTCTCGTCTAGTGCTGCAGAATGTGGGGATCAACGAAACGCGCACCGGTATTATTGATGTCATTCGCGCCATGGGTGGAAAATTGGAAATGACTGAAATTGACCCAGTCACTAAATCTGCTACCTTGACTGTTGAGTCTTCAGACCTCAAAGGAACAGAGATTGGCGGTGCCTTGATTCCACGTTTGATTGATGAATTGCCCATTATCGCTCTACTTGCGACCCAAGCCCAAGGTGTAACAGTTATCAAGGATGCTGAGGAACTTAAGGTCAAGGAAACAGACCGTATTCAGGTGGTAGCAGACGCTTTAAATAGCATGGGAGCAGATATTACTCCTACGGCAGATGGGATGATTATCAAAGGAAAATCAGCCCTTCACGGTGCTAGAGTCAATACGTTTGGAGACCATCGTATCGGCATGATGACAGCTATTGCAGCCCTTTTGGTTGCAGATGGAGAGGTGGAGCTTGACCGTGCAGAAGCCATCAATACCAGTTATCCTAGCTTCTTTGATGATTTGGAGAGCTTGATTCATGGCTAAGGTATTACTAGGATTTATGGGGGCTGGCAAATCGACTATTGCAAGAGGCTTGGATCCTAATTACCTTGATATGGATGCCCTGATTGAGAAGCGTTTAGGTATGTCCATTGCGAATTTTTTTGCTGAAAAGGGAGAATCAGCCTTTCGTCGGATAGAATCAGAAGTTCTAGCTGAGTTACTACAAACAGATCAAGTTGTGTCAACTGGTGGGGGAGTGGTTATTTCTCAGCGAAATCGTGACTTACTCAAGACTAATACAGATAACATCTACCTGAAAGCTGATTTTGAAACCCTCTACCAACGTATCGCAGCTGATAAGGACAATCAGCGTCCGCTTTTTCTAAATAATAGCAAGGAAGAACTTGCAGCTGTTTTTCAAGAAAGACAGGCTTGGTATGAGGAAGTAGCTAGTCGGGTTTTGGATGTGACCGAGTTAAGTCCAGAGGAAATTATAGAGGAACTGAGATGAAAATTGCTTATCTAGGTCCCAAGGGATCATTTTCACACCACGTTGTGCAGACAGCTTTTCCTCAGGAGGAATTGCAGGCCTTTGCCAACATTACAGATGTCATCAAGGCCTATGAGCAAGGCTTGGTGGACTATTCTGTGGTGCCAGTTGAAAATTCTATCGAGGGTAGTGTTCATGAAACCTTGGACTACCTTTTTCATCAGGCTCGCATTCAAGCAGTAGCAGAAATCGTTCAGCCTATTCATCAGCAGTTGATGGTGGTTCCAGGTCATACTAAGATTGAAAAGATTTTTTCTCATCCTCAGGCTTTGGCTCAAGGAAAGAAATTCATCGATGAACAGTATCCAGATGCTCAAATTGAGGTGACAGCCAGTACAGCCTATGCGGCCCGCTTTATTTCCGAACATCCAGACCAGCCCTTTGCGGCTATTGCGCCTAGAAGTTCTGCTGAAGAATATGGCTTAGAACTGATTGCCGAGGATATTCAGGAAATGGAAGCCAACTTCACACGTTTCTGGGTTCTGGGAGCTGAAGGTGCAGCTATTCCCTTGCAAGCACAAACTGAAAAAATGAGTTTGGCCTTGACCTTACCTGATAACCTTCCAGGTGCCCTCTACAAGGCCCTGTCGACCTTTGCTTGGCGAGGAATTGACCTGACAAAAATTGAAAGTCGTCCACTCAAGACAGCGTTGGGCGAATACTTTTTCATTATCGATGTGGACTATACTGATAAGGACTTGGTTCACTTTGCCCAAAAAGAACTAGAAGCCATCGGAATCCAGTATAAAGTTCTGGGTGCCTATCCTATTTATCCAATATCAGACCATGGAAAGGAGAGAAGATGAGTAAAGAAAATCCTCTCAGTCATCATGAAAAATTACGTTATGATTATTTGCTAAAAAATATTCACTATCTCAATGAGAGAGAAAAAAATGAGTTTGCCTATTTGCAAGAAAAGATAACTCTTGCTAGGGGAAATAGTAGTTCCAGCTTGGAACAAGAAAGAGAAGAGCAGGTTGACTTACCAAGCTATGCGAACCGGAGTCGCTCACAATCCAAATCACAAGCACTCTCTGCTCCTCCCAAAAAGAAAAGACGGAAGCTCCGTCTTAAACGCATTTTTATGGTAATTTTCTCTCTTCTAGTCTGTGTGGCTTTAGCCATGGTATTCATGTTTTTACGTGGTTACCAAGATGCTAGCGCAAAGAAAACTGCTGATGCCAAGGCAGCACAGGTTCAAGTTTTTAATGGTCAAGATACTAGAGATGGAGTTAATATTTTGATCATGGGGACGGACGGTCGAATCGGTCAAAATAGTGCTGAGACGCGGACTGACTCTATTATGGTATTAAATGTTGGTGGCTCAGATAAGAAAATGAAGCTGGTCAGTTTCATGCGTGATAATTTGGTCTATATAGATGGTTATAGTCAAGTGATTAACGGTAGAAGACAGACGGATAACAAGTTAAACGTAGCCTATGAGTTAGGAGAACAAGAGGGGCAAAAAGGGGCAGAAATGGTTCGCCAAGTCTTGAAAGATAATTTTGACTTGGACATTAAGTACTATGCCTTGGTCGATTTTCAGGCCTTTGCAACAGCGATTGATACACTTTTCCCTGATGGGGTGACAATTGATGCTCAATTTTCAACATTGAATGGGCGTCCACTAACAGAAGCTACAGTCGGAGATGATTTACACGCTACTGAGACTGAGTCCCCAACCCAAACCATCAAAGTCGGAAAACAGCAGATGAATGGCTCGACCCTGCTCAATTATGCTCGTTTCCGTGATGACGATGAGGCGGATTACGGCCGTACAAAAAGACAGCAACAAGTTTTAACAGCAATTTTAGAGCAAATTAAAGATCCTACTAAACTTTTCACTGGTTCTGAAGCTCTTGGAAAGGTTTTTGCTATGACCTCAACCAATGCACCCTATACTTTCCTCCTAACAAACGGTTTATCTGTTTTGGATGGAGCAAAAAATGGTATTGAAAAATTGACGATTCCAGAACTTGGTGACTGGGTAGATGCCTATGATGTTTATGGAGGCTTGGGCTTGCTTGTCGATCAAAACAAGTATCAGAATAAATTGTCTCAGATGGGTTTGAGATAAGATAAGACAGAAAAATCAAAGTTTGATAGCTATTTGGATAGCAGTCAGGCTTTGATTTTTTACAGTCTGCAATAGATTTTCACCCCTTGTTTGTGGTATAATGAAACGATACGATAGAAAGAATAATGAACAATATGACTGATTTAAAAGCAATTCAGGCTCGTAGTCTGGAGATGGCTGAATATTTTGTGGGCTTTTGTAAAGAACATGATTTGCTTTGTTATCTCTGTGGGGGAGGTGCTATTGGTGCCCTTCGAAACAAGGGTTTTATTCCTTGGGATGACGACCTAGACTTTTTTATGCCTCGTAAGGATTATGAGAAATTAGCAGAATTATGGCCTCGTTATGCAGATGAACGTTATTTCTTGTCAAAGAGTCACAAGGATTTTGTCGACCGTAATCTTTTTATTACCATTCGTGACAAGGAAACGACCTGCATTAAACCTTACCAGCAGGATTTGAATTTGCCACATGGTTTGGCCTTGGACGTTTTGCCTCTGGATTATTATCCGAAAGATCCAGCTGAGCGGAAAAAACAGGTTCGCTGGGCCTTGATTTATTCACTCTTTTGTGCCCAAACTATTCCAGAAAAGCATGGTGCTCTCATGAAATGGGGAAGTTGCATTTTACTGGGTTTGACTCCAAAATCTCTCCGTTATCGCATCTGGAAAAAAGCTGAGAAAGAAATGACTAAGTATGATTTGGCTGATTGTGATGGCATTACAGAATTATGCTCAGGTCCTGGCTACATGAGAAACAAGTACCCAATCACATCTTTTGAAGACAATCTTTTCTTGCCATTTGAAGGAACAGAGATGCCTATTCCAATCGGCTATGATGTCTATCTCAGAACTGCTTTTGGGGATTATATGACGCCTCCACCAGCAGATAAGCAGCTACCGCATCATGATGCTGTCATCGCTGATATGGATAAGTCTTATACAGAATACAAGGGAGAATATGGTGGCTAAGAAAAAAATCTTATTTTTTATGTGGTCTTTTTCTCTTGGAGGTGGTGCAGAGAAGATTCTATCAACCATTGTTTCAAATCTGGATCCAGAAAAGTATGATATTGATATTCTTGAAATGGAGCACTTTGACAAGGGATATGAATCTGTTCCAAAGCATGTAGGCATTTTAAAATCCCTTCAAGATTATCGCCAAACCAGATGGTTACGAGCTTTTTTGTGGAGAATGAGAATTTATTTTCCAAGACTGACTCGTCGTTTGCTTGTAAAAGATGATTATGATGTTGAAGTTTCTTTTACCATTATGAATCCACCACTGTTGTTTTCTAAAAGAAAAGAAGTCAAGAAAATCTCTTGGATTCATGGAAGTATCGAAGAACTTCTTAAGGATAGCTCTAAAAGAGAATCACATAGAAGCCAGTTGGATGCTGCGAATACAATTGTAGGGATTTCAAAAAAGACCAGCAATTCTATCAAGGAAGTTTATCCAGATTATGCTTCTAAATTACAGACAATCTACAATGGATATGATTTTCAGACTATTCTAGAAAAATCTCAAGAGAAGATCGATATCGAGATTGCTCCTCAAAGTATCTGTACTATCGGACGGATTGAGGAAAATAAGGGTTCTGACCGTGTAGTGGAAGTGATACGATTATTACACCAAGAGGGAAAAAACTATCATCTCTATTTTATCGGGGCTGGTGATATGGAAGAGGAACTGAAAAAACGAGTCAAAGAGTATGGGATTGAGGACTATGTACATTTCCTTGGTTATCAAAAAAATCCTTATCAGTATCTATCTCAGACGAAAGTTCTCTTGTCTATGTCTAAACAAGAAGGTTTTCCTGGAGTGTATGTGGAGGCCTTGAGTCTGGGACTCCCTTTTATCTCTACGGACGTTGGAGGGGCTGAGGAATTATCCCAAGAAGGACGATTTGGACAAATCATTGAGAGCAATCAAGAGGCAGCTCAGGCGATTACTAATTACATGACTTCTGCCTCAAACTTTGATGTCGATGAGGCTAGCCAATTCATTCAACAATTTACAATTACAAAACAAATCGAACAAGTAGAAAAACTATTAGAGGAGTAGCATGGAAACTGCATTAATTAGTGTCATTGTGCCAGTCTATAATGTGGCGCAGTACCTAGAAAAATCGATAGCTTCCATTCAGAAGCAGACCTATCAAAATCTGGAAATTATTCTTGTTGATGATGGTGCAACAGATGAAAGTGGTCGCTTGTGTGATTCAATCGCTGAACAAGATGACAGGGTGTCAGTGCTTCATAAAAAGAACGAAGGATTGTCGCAAGCACGAAATGATGGGATGAAGCAGGCTCACGGGGATTATCTGATTTTTATTGACTCAGATGATTATATCCATCCAGAAATGATTCAGAGCTTATATGAGCAATTAGTTCAAGAAGATGCGGATGTTTCAAGCTGTGGTGTCATGAATGTCTATGCTAATGATGAAAGCCCACAGTCAGCCAATCAGGATGACTATTTTGTCTGTGATTCTCAAACATTTCTAAAGGAATACCTCATAGGTGAAAAAATACCTGGGACGATTTGCAATAAGCTAATCAAGAGACAGATTGCAACTGCCCTATCCTTTCCTAAGGGGTTGATTTACGAAGATGCCTATTACCATTTTGATTTAATCAAGTTGGCCAAGAAGTATGTGGTTAATACTAAACCCTATTATTACTATTTCCATAGAGGGGATAGTATTACGACCAAACCCTATGTAGAGAAGGATTTAGCCTATATTGATATCTACCAAAGGTTTTACAATGAAGTTGTGAAAAACTATCCAGATTTGAAAGAGGTTGCTTTTTTCAGATTAGCCTATGCCTACTTTTTTATTCTGGATAAGATGTTGCTAGATGATCAGTATAAACAGTTTGAAGCCTATTCTCAGATTCATCGTTTTTTAAAAGGCCATGCCTTTGCTATTGCTAGGAATTCAATTTTCCGTAAGGGGAGAAGAATTAGTGCTTTGGCTCTATTCATAAATATTTCCTTATACCGATTCTTATTACTAAAAAATATTGAAAAATCTAAAAAATTACATTAGAACGGGGGTGAGCAAGTGATTGATGGAAAACGATTATTATTTAGTTTGACCATAGTCAGTTATGCCTTGACGCTAGTGAGTGGAATTGTGTATCTGTTTAATAATAACAATGTTAGCTTGCTTTCTACTTTATTGTTCTTACTGGTTAGTAGCTTAATTGCTTGTTGGAATGATATCAAGTATTACTTAATCCATTTTATTTTCTATTTAACCATTTTTGTTTTTCTGGTATCAAGGCCAACCATTGATTACTTTAGGGATGGCGCTTTGGATACCTATCATCCCATAGCCTATCGTTTTGCCTTTATAGTCGTCATGGTTTCGATTCTGGGCTTGACCACAGGAGGCGTACTGGCTCGTTACTTCATAGCTAGGAAGAAAATAAAAGTAGCAAATATAGGAAGTTCTCTAAAAGAGGTTTATATCAAGCGGTTACGCTTTGTATCACTAGGAGTTTTTCTTCTCACCTATCCTTTCTATTTCATTAGATTATTTGAACGACTCCTGTATCGCTTGCAGACTTCCTACTATGCCTACTATGCAAATTTTGAAAGTAAACTGCCTTATATTACCTACATCTTGTCTACCTTTACGATCTATGCAATGTGTATGTATCTGGCAACCAAACCAAAGAAATGGCAGGCAACAGCAGTGTTAGTATCCTTCATTGCAGCTAATACCATTCATTTGGCAATTGGGACACGAAATCCCTTTATTTTAAGTATTTTATTTGCTTTTGTTTATTACTTTATGAGAGAGCAAACTGAAAAGGGAAAATGGATTGGGTTTAAAGAAAAGTTAGCGATTTTTGTAGGTTCTCCTATTCTCATGTTAGCGATGGGAGTGCTCAATTATGTACGGGATAATGTTCAAGTTTCCCATACAGGTTTCTGGGATATCCTGCTTGACTTTATCTATAAACAAGGAACTAGTTTTGGCGTTCTGGCTCGAGGTTTTCTATTTAACAGTAGCCTACCTTACAGAGATTTCCGTAATTTTACTTTTGGTCCTGTTCTTGATTATTTTGCAAGGGGAAGTTTGGGGGCCATTTTCGGAGGAAAAGCCTTTGAGCATACAACCAATAGTGTAGAGCTAGCTATTGATAGTAATAGTTATGCCCACAATCTATCCTATCTTGTTTTGAACAAGGAATATTTGAAAGGACATGGTATCGGAAGTAGTTATATTATGGAGTTGTATACAGACTATGGTATGATAGGAGTCTTTCTACTTAGTCTCTTGCTAGGTATGTTATTCATAGCCATGCTGCAAGTAGCCTATCGTTCAAAAACAATCCTATTTGCCTTGTCTTTACTCATCTTGAATAATCTATTCTTTATGCCTAGAAGTAGCTTTTCAGAAAGTTTCTTCAATTTATTTACAATGCAATTCTGGGGAATTGTTCTTGTGATTATATTTGTAGCAAAAATGCTTACAAAAGAGAACCAGTATCTACTAAACAAAGGAGAAAAAAATCATGTTTGAACATTATTCAGTAGCTGATTTATTTGCAAATCTTTACAAAAAACGAAAAGCAAATATTTTAGCTCTCATCGCTTTATTTGCTCTCATTGCTGTACCATTTACAATTAAAGCAGTTAGGAATAAAAACACTGTCAAAGATACAACAAGTTATTCAACTTATCTTAGCTATAAAATCACTCCTCCAGAAGACTCAGCTAAAACAATTTTGAATCATCAAATTGGTGGTTATAGTGATTTTTATGGGAAATTGATTGATGGTAATTTGAATGGAGCTTATCTTTTCAATGATGTAGAACCCAGTGAGTTGAAAAAAATTGCCAGTGAATTAGACACGACAGAAACAACCTTGAAAAATTCAACGAATGATTATTGGTGGAAAAAATTGACCGTCTACTATATGATTGACGATGCAGGGGTTGGTGTGAAAATTTTGACATCAAGTAAAGATGCTAATGATTTGTTAGAGCGAAAAATTGATGGATTGATTGAGAAATTTAAACACACTTTTGCAAATGTAAAAATTGAAAAATTGGAAACCATCAACTCTAAAGAATTGAATGCAAATGGTGAGACAGCACTTGGATTGAATGTGAAAAACTTGATTCTCCGTTTAGCTGTTATTGGAGTAGTTTGTGTGATTTTGGTTGTGATGGGGAATGTATTGATTTATCTCTTTAATCCAACAATCAATAGAGCAGGTGATTTTTCTCAGTATCAAATTGATTTTGTAACAGAGATTACAACAATTGCTAACCTAGCAGATGTCTTGTCATACAAAAATGCTGGACAAGAATTAACAATCGTTAGCTCAAATAAAGCTATCCTAGATAAATTGAAACAGAGTCAAGAGGCTTTAAAAGGAATGCATTTTGTAGATTTACAGGATGTATCATCTCTTTTGGAAAGAGATACAGTCCTTCTTGTTGAAGAGTACGGAGTGACTCGTTATAAGAAATTTGAACAAAGTCTTCAAATTCTTAGAAACTTAAATCGTTCTATCCTCGGTGTAGCAACCTTTAAACTATAAGCTTTCTGATGTATTAGGTCTTCAAAGTCGAACAAGAAGTTTGATTTTGAAGGCTTTTTCTATCTGTCTGCAGAAATTTTCTCTTGGAGTCTCCTATAGAAAGACCCTAGGGAAAATCTATCCGTATAGAGGAGCCTTCTTTTGATAAAATCGTAAAAATCTAGTATAATAGATAGAACTGAAAGTATGAGGTTACTAGCAATGAAAATGAAACAAATTAGTGATACAACTTTGAAAATCACGATGTCTTTAGAGGATTTGATGGATCGTGGCATGGAGATTGCTGACTTTCTTGTCCCTCAAGAAAAAACAGAAGAGTTTTTTTATGCTATCTTGGATGAGTTAGAGATGCCTGATAGCTTTCTAGATACAGGTATGTTGAGCTTCCGTGTGACTCCAAAACCTGATAAGGTTGATGTCTTTGTAACCAAATCAAAGATTGACCAAAATCTAGATTTTGAAGATTTATCGGATTTACCAGATATGGAAGAATTGGCTCAAATGTCGCCAGATGAGTTTATTAAAACCTTAGAAAAGAGCATCGCAGACAAAACTAAGGATGATATCGAAGCGATTCAATCTTTAGAGCAAGTCGAAGCCAAGGAAGAAGAGCAGGAGCAGGCTGAACAAGAAGCTGAGAGTAAGAAAGAACCTTACATCTACTACATCCTTTCTTTTGCTAAGTTGGCTGACTTGGTGGCTTTTGCTAAGACAGTGACTTTTGAGATGGAAACTTCTGAACTCTACAAGATGAATGAGCGCTATTATTTGACCATTTTAGTGGATATTGAAAATCATCCAAGTCCATATCCAGCTTGGCTGTTGGCCCGTATGCGCGAGTTTGCGGACGATAGTGACATCAGTCGTTCAGTCTTGCAGGAGTATGGCCAAGTCTTGATGAATCACGATGCAGTGACCAATCTGCAAAAGATTGGATAATCACTTCTGGAAAATTATTTCTAGATTTTAGGAAGAGCGAATCATCAGATTCGTTTTTTTCTTTTCTAGACTGAAATAGTGATTTACTATGATAGGAATTTTCACAAAATTCTGTTATAATGGCTATATTAGAAAATTTCGAGGAGATAAAGATGACAGTTAAAATTGCTTTACTAGGATTTGGTACCGTTGCAAGTGGTGTGCCTTTCCTCCTAAAGGAAAATGGAGAAAAAATCAATCAATCAGCACATTCAGAGATTGAAGTTGCTAAGGTATTGGTCAAGGATGAAGATGAAAAGAATCGCTTACTTGCAGCAGGGAATGACTTTAACTTTGTAACCAATGTGGATGATATTTTATCAGATCAAGACATTACAATCGTAGTGGAATTGATGGGGCGTATCGAACCTGCTAAAACCTTTATCACTCGTGCCTTGGAAGCTGGAAAACACGTTGTTACTGCTAACAAGGACCTTTTGGCTGTCCATGGCGCAGAATTGCTAGAAATCGCTCAAGCTAACAAGGTAGCACTTTACTACGAAGCAGCAGTTGCTGGTGGGATTCCAATTCTTCGTACTTTAGCAAATTCCTTGGCTTCTGATAAAATTACGCGCGTGCTTGGAGTAGTCAACGGAACTTCCAACTTCATGGTGACCAAGATGGTGGAAGAAGGCTGGTCTTACGATGATGCTCTTGCGGAAGCACAACGTCTAGGATTTGCAGAAAGCGATCCGACGAATGACGTAGATGGGATTGATGCAGCCTACAAGATGGTTATTTTGAGCCAATTTGCCTTTGGCATGAAGATTGCCTTTGATGATGTAGCCCACAAGGGAATCCGCAATATCACACCAGAAGACGTAGCTGTAGCTCAAGAGCTTGGTTACGTAGTGAAATTGGTTGGTTCTATTGAGGAAACTTCTTCAGGTATTGCTGCAGAAGTGACTCCAACCTTCCTACCTAAAGCGCACCCACTTGCTAGTGTGAATGGCGTAATGAACGCTGTCTTTGTAGAATCTATCGGTATTGGTGAGTCTATGTACTACGGACCAGGTGCGGGTCAAAAACCAACTGCAACAAGTGTTGTAGCTGATATTGTCCGTATCGTTCGTCGTTTGAATGATGGTACTATTGGCAAAGACTTCAACGAATATAGCCGTGACTTGGTCTTGGCAAATCCTGAAGATGTCAAAGCAAACTACTATTTCTCAATCTTGGCTCTAGACTCAAAAGGTCAGGTCTTGAAGTTGGCTGAAATCTTCAATGCTCAAGATATTTCCTTTAAGCAAATCCTTCAAGATGGCAAAGAGGGTGACAAGGCGCGTGTTGTGATCATCACACACAAGATTAATAAAGCCCAGCTTGAAAATGTCTCAGCTGAATTGAAGAAGGTTTCAGAATTTGACCTCTTGAATACCTTCAAGGTGCTAGGAGAATAAGATGAAGATTATTGTACCTGCAACCAGTGCCAATATCGGGCCAGGTTTTGACTCGGTCGGTGTAGCTGTAACCAAGTACCTTCAAATCGAGGTCTGTGAAGAAGGAGATGAGTGGCTGATTGAACACCAGATTGGCAAATGGATTCCACATGACGAGCGTAATCTCTTGCTCAAAATCGCTTTGCAAATTGTACCAGATTTGAAACCTAGACGCTTGAAAATGACCAGTGATGTTCCCTTGGCGCGTGGTTTGGGTTCTTCCAGCTCAGTTATTGTGGCTGGGATTGAACTAGCCAACCAATTGGGGCAACTCGACTTGTCTGATCATGAAAAATTGCAGTTAGCGACCAAGATTGAAGGACACCCTGATAATGTGGCTCCAGCCATTTATGGTAATCTCGTTATTGCAAGTTCTGTTGAAGGGCAAGTCTCTGCTATCGTAGCAGACTTTCCAGAGTGTGATTTTCTAGCTTACATTCCAAACTATGAATTACGTACTCGCGATAGCCGTAGTGTCTTGCCTAAAAAATTGTCTTATAAGGAAGCTGTTGCTGCAAGTTCTATCGCCAATGTAGCGGTTGCTGCCTTGTTGGCAGGAGACATGGTGACCGCTGGGCAAGCAATCGAGGGAGACCTCTTCCATGAGCGCTATCGTCAGGACTTGGTAAGAGAATTTGCGATGATTAAGCAAGTGACCAAAGAAAATGGGGCCTATGCAACCTACCTTTCTGGTGCTGGGCCGACAGTTATGGTTCTGGCTTCTCATGACAAGATGCCAAGGATTAAGGCAGAATTGGAAAAGCAACCTTTCAAAGGAAAACTGCATGACTTGAGAGTTGATACCCAAGGTGTCCGTGTAGAAGCAAAATAAAGAATAGAAGATAGGATGGGGAAACTCTTGACCAGAGGGTTTCATATCCTTTTTGTGAAAAGAAGTTTATACTCAATGAAAATCAAAGAGCAAACTAGGAAGCTAGCCGCAGGCTGCTCAAAACAGTGTTTTGAGGTTGTGGATAGAACTGAAGAAGTCAGCTCAAGACACTGTTTTGAGGTTGTGGATAGAACTGACGAAGTTAGCTCAAAATACTGTTTTGAGGTTGCAGATGTGAGCTGACGTGGTTTGAAGAGATTTTCGAAGAGTATTAGTTAAAAACGTGATAAAGGAGAAATAAAGATGGCAGAAATTTATCTAGCAGGTGGTTGTTTTTGGGGCCTAGAGGAATATTTTTCACGCATTTCTGGAGTGCTAGAAACCAGTGTTGGCTACGCTAATGGTCAAGTCGAAACGACCAATTACCAGTTGATCAAGGAAACAGACCATGCAGAAACGGTCCAAGTGATTTACGATGAGAAGGAAGTGTCACTCAGAGAGATTTTACTTTATTATTTCCGAGTTATCGATCCTCTATCTATCAATCAACAAGGGAATGACCGTGGTCGCCAATATCGAACTGGGATTTATTATCAGGATGAAGCAGATTTGCCAGCTATCTACACAGTGGTACAGGAGCAGGAACGCATGCTGGGTCGAAAGATTGCAGTAGAAGTGGAGCAATTACGCCACTACATTCTGGCTGAAGACTACCACCAAGATTATCTCAGGAAGAATCCTTCAGGTTACTGTCATATCGATGTGACCGATGCTGATAAGCCATTGATTGATGCAGCAAACTATGAAAAGCCTAGTCAAGAGGTGTTGAAGGCCAGTCTATCTGAAGAGTCTTATCGTGTCACACAAGAAGCTGCTACAGAGGCTCCATTTACCAATGCCTATGACCAAACCTTTGAAGAGGGGATTTATGTAGATATTACGACGGGTGAGCCACTCTTTTTTGCCAAGGATAAGTTTGCTTCAGGTTGTGGTTGGCCAAGTTTTAGCCGTCCGATTTCCAAAGAGTTGATTCATTATTACAAGGATCTGAGCCATGGAATGGAGCGAATTGAAGTTCGTTCTCGTTCAGGCAGCGCTCACTTGGGTCATGTTTTCACAGATGGACCGCGGGAGTTAGGCGGCCTCCGTTACTGTATCAATTCTGCTTCTTTACGCTTTGTGGCCAAGGATGAGATGGAAAAAGCAGGATATGGCTATCTATTGCCTTACTTAAACAAATAAAACAGAGAGTGGGGCTTCCCACTTTCTTCATTTCTAGAATATGAATAGAAGGGATTTATGAAACACCTATTATCTTACTTCAAACCCTACATCAAGGAATCAATTTTAGCCCCCTTGTTCAAGCTGTTAGAAGCTGTTTTTGAGCTCTTGGTTCCCATGGTGATTGCTGGGATTGTTGACCAATCTTTACCTCAGGGAGATCAAGGTCATCTCTGGATGCAGATTGGCCTGCTCCTTATCTTTGCAGTAATTGGCGTTTTAGTGGCCTTGATAGCTCAATTTTACTCAGCAAAGGCAGCAGTAGGCTTTGCTAAGGAATTGACAAACGATCTTTATCGTCATATTCTTTCCTTGTCCAAGGACAGCAGAGACCGTCTGACAACTTCTAGTTTGGTCACTCGCTTGACTTCGGATACCTACCAGATTCAGACTGGTATCAATCAATTCCTGCGTCTCTTTTTGCGAGCGCCCATTATCGTTTTTGGTGCCATTTTTATGGCTTATCGAATCTCAGCTGAGTTGACTTTCTGGTTCTTAGTCATGGTTGCCATTTTGACCATTGTCATTATAGGGTTATCTCGATTGGTCAATCCTCTCTACAGTAGTCTCAGAAAGAAAACGGACCAACTGGTTCAGGAAACGCGCCAGCAATTGCAAGGGATGCGGGTTATTCGTGCTTTTGGTCAAGAAAAACGAGAGTTACAGATTTTTCAAACCCTTAACCAAGTTTATGCTAGATTACAAGAAAAGACAGGTTTCTGGTCTAGTTTATTAACACCTCTGACCTATCTGATTGTCAATGGAACTCTTCTCGTTATTATCTGGCAAGGCTATATTTCAATTCAAGGAGGAGTGCTCAGTCAAGGTGCTCTCATTGCTCTTATCAATTACCTCTTACAGATTTTGGTGGAATTGGTCAAGCTAGCCATGCTGATCAATTCCCTCAACCAGTCCTACATCTCAGCTAAGCGAATCGAGGAAGTTTTTGCTGAGGCTCCAGAAGATATTCATTCAGAATTAGAACAAAAGCAAGCTAGCAGTGATCAGGTTTTACAAGTTCAAGAACTGACCTTTACCTATCCTGATGCGGCCCAGCCTTCTCTGAGAGACATTTCCTTTAATATGAAGCAAGGGCAAATCCTTGGTATCATCGGAGGAACTGGTTCTGGTAAATCAAGCTTGGTGCAAGTCTTACTTGGACTTTATCCAGCAGACAAGGGGAGTATAGACCTTTATCGAAATGGACGTAGTCCTCTTAATTTGGAGCAGTGGCGGTCTTGGATTGCCTATGTGCCCCAAAAAGTCGAACTCTTTAAGGGAACCATTCGTTCTAACTTGACTCTAGGTTTACATCAAGAAGTATCTGACCAGGAACTCTGGCAGGCCTTGGAGATTGCGCAAGCTAAGGATTTTGTTAGTGAAAAGGAAGGGCTCTTGGATGCCACTGTTGAGGCAGGAGGTCGAAATTTCTCAGGTGGACAAAAACAAAGGCTGTCTATTGCTCGCGCAGTCTTGCGCCAAGCTCCATTTCTCATCCTAGATGATGCGACCTCGGCCCTCGACACCATTACCGAGTCTAAGCTCTTGAAAGCTATCCGAGAAAATTTGCTAAATACGAGCTTAATCTTGATCTCTCAACGAACCTCGACTTTACAGATGGCTGACCAGATTCTCCTCTTAGAAAAAGGAGAGCTCCTAGCTATCGGCAAGCACGAGGACTTGATGAAATCTAGTCAAGTTTATCGCGAAATCAATGCATCCCAACATGGAAAGGAGGACTAGCATGAGACGACAAACTGCAAACCAGACGCTCACACGCTTGGCAAAAGATTTAGCAAGCAATCCCTTCCTCCTTTTCCTAGCCTTTCTAGGAACTATTACCCAGGTTGGCTTATCAATCTACCTACCTATCTTGATTGGGCAGGTCATCGACCAAGTCCTAGTGGCTGGTTCTTCACCAGTTTTTTGGCAGATTTTTCTCCAGATGATCTTGGTAGTTATAGGAAATACTCTGGTACAATGGGCCAATCCTCTTCTTTATAATCGCCTAATCTTCTCTTATACCAGAGACTTGCGAGAGCGAATCATCTATAAGCTCCATCGTTTACCGATTGCTTTTGTGGAGCGGCAAGGAAGTGGAGAGATGGTCAGTCGGGTAACCACGGACATCGAACAGTTAGCAGCTGGCTTGACCATGATTTTTAACCAATTTTTCATTGGTGTCTTGATGATTTTGGTTAGCATTCTAGCCATGCTGCAAATTCACCTCCTCATGACTCTCTTAGTCTTGCTGTTGACGCCACTTTCCATGGTGGTTTCACGCTTTATTGCCAAACGCTCCTATCATCTCTTCCAGAAGCAAACAGAGACAAGGGGAATTCAGACTCAGTTGATTGAAGAATCGCTTAGCCAGCAGACTATTATTCAATCTTTTAATGCTCAGGTAGAGTTTATCAAAAGACTGTGTGAGGCTAATGACAACTACGCAGGCTATTCGCAGTCGGCCATCTTTTATTCTTCAACGGTCAATCCTTCGACTCGCTTTGTCAATGCGCTCATTTATGCGATTCTAGCTGGAGTAGGAGCTTATCGTATCATGATGGGGTCAACCTTGACCATTGGGCGTTTAGTGACTTTTTTGAACTATGTTCAGCAATACACCAAGCCCTTTAACGATATTTCTTCAGTGCTAGCTGAGTTGCAAAGTGCTCTGGCTTGCGTAGAGCGTATCTATGGAGTCTTAGATAGCCCTGAAGTGGCTGAAACAGGTAAGGAAGTCTTGACCAGTGACCAAGTTAAGGGAGCTATTTCCTTTAAACATGTCTCTTTTGGCTACCATCCTGAAAAAATTTTGATTAAGGAGTTGTCTATCGATATTCCAGCTGGTAGTAAGGTAGCCATCGTTGGTCCGACAGGTGCTGGAAAATCAACTCTTATCAATCTCCTTATGCGTTTTTATCCCATTAGCTCGGGAGATATCTTGCTGGATGGGCAATCCATTTATGATTATACACGAGTATCATTGAGACAGCAGTTTGGTATGGTGCTTCAAGAAACCTGGCTCACACAAGGGACCATTCATGATAATATTGCCTTTGGCAATCCTGAAGCCAGTCGAGAGCAAGTAATTGCTGCTGCCAAAGCAGCTAATGCAGACTTTTTCATCCAACAGTTGCCACAGGGATACGATACCAAGTTGGAAAATGCTGGAGAATCTCTCTCTGTCGGCCAAGCTCAGCTCTTGACCATAGCCCGAGTCTTTCTGGCTATTCCAAAGATTCTTATCTTAGACGAGGCAACTTCTTCCATTGATACACGGACAGAAGTGCTGGTACAGGATGCCTTTGCAAAACTCATGAAGGGCCGCACAAGCTTCATCATTGCTCACCGTTTGTCAACCATTCAGGATGCGGATTTAATTCTTGTCTTAGTAGATGGTGATATTGTTGAATATGGTAACCATCAAGAACTCATGGATAGAAAGGGTAAGTATTACCAAATGCAAAAAGCTGCGGCTTTTAGTTCTGAATAAGCCATTCTCTTTTGAAAGTTTATGGACGAAAAAAGTTGCCTTCGAGTGACTTTTTTGTTACAATAGCTAGAAAAATTGTTTACTGTAATACTTAATGAAAATCAAAGAGCAAACTAGGAAGCTAGCCGCAGGTTACTAAAAACACTGTTTTGAGGTTGCAGATAGAACTGACGAAGTCAGTAACCACACCTACGGCAAAGTGAATCTGAAGTAGTTTGAAGAGAGTATAACTTGTCTTTTAGAAAAGGAGCCTATAATGAAAGTCTTTCAGAATGTAAATATCGTGACTTGTGATCAAGATTTCCATGTTTATCTTGATGGAATCTTAGCAGTCAAGGATTCTCAAATCGTCTATGTCGGTCAAGATAAGCCAGCGTTTTTAGAGCAAGCTGAGCAGATTATAGACTATCAGGGAGCTTGGATTATGCCTGGGTTGGTCAATTGCCACACCCATTCTGCTATGACAGGTTTGAGAGGAATTCGGGATGATAGCAATCTCCATGAATGGCTCAATGACTATATCTGGCCAGCAGAAGCTGAGTTTACTCCCGACATGACTACTAAGGCGGTCAAAGAAGCTCTGACAGAGATACTCCAGTCAGGAACAACAACCTTTAATGATATGTATAATCCCAATGGTGTGAATATTGAGCAGATTTATCAGGCAGTGAAAGATTCCAAGATGCGTTGTTATTTTTCTCCGACTCTTTTTTCTTCAGAGACAGAAACAACTGCTGAGACTATAAGCAGAACTCGATCCATCATAGACGAAATCTTAAAATATAAAAATCCAAATTTCAAGGTTATGGTAGCACCTCATTCTCCCTATAGCTGCAGTAGAGACTTGCTGGAAGCGAGTTTGGAAATGGCAAAAGAGCTTGCTATTCCAATCCATATCCATGTGGCGGAGACCAAGGAAGAATCAGGCATTATCCTGAAACGATACGGCAAACGCCCCCTCGCCTTTCTAGAAGAACTGGGTTACTTAGATCATCCGTCTGTCTTTGCTCATGGGGTCGAATTAAACGAGCGAGAAATTGAACGCTTGGCAACTTCTCAAGTGGCTATTGCTCACAATCCTATCAGTAATCTCAAACTGGCATCAGGAATTGCTCCAATTATCCAGCTCCAAAAAGCAGGAGTAGCAGTCGGAATTGCGACTGACTCGGTCGCTTCCAATAACAATCTTGATATGTTTGAGGAGGGACGGACTGCAGCCCTTCTTCAGAAGATGAAAAGTGGAGATGCCAGCCAATTTCCTATCGAAACAGCTCTCAAGGCACTGACAATCGAAGGGGCTAAGGTTCTAGGAATGGAAAATCAGATAGGAAGTCTAGAAGTCGGCAAGCAGGCAGATTTTCTCGTTATTCAACCACAAGGCAAAATCCATCTCCAACCTCAAGAAAATATGCTCTCTCACCTAGTTTATGCTGTCAAATCCAGTGATGTTGATGATGTCTATATTGCTGGAGAACAGGTTGTTAAGCAAGGTCAAGTTCTGACAGTAGAACTTTAGAAGAAAAATCACGAAAAATTTTAAAAAAAGTTTGTAAAAATCTTGCATTCTTTTTTTGACTATGCTATACTTATATACGGTTTGAAAAAACTGCCTAAGACAGTAGGGGAGCTCGACTCATAAATATCCTACCGAGGACAAAACGTATCATGTAAAAAGAAGCGTATTGTACTTTCGTGTCTAGGTTTGGGCGCGTTTTTCTTTTGGAAAAATTCCCCAAGCAAAATAATTACGGAGGTGAACACACTAATGAGTGAAGCAATTATTGCTAAAAAAGCGGAACTAGTTGACGTAGTAGCTGAAAAAATGAAAGCTGCTGCATCTATCGTCGTTGTAGACGCTCGTGGTTTGACAGTTGAGCAAGATACAGTTCTTCGTCGTGAGCTTCGTGGAAGCGAAGTTGAGTATAAAGTCATTAAAAACTCAATCTTGCGTCGTGCAGCTGAAAAAGCTGGTCTTGAAGATCTTGCATCAGTATTCGTTGGACCATCTGCAGTAGCATTTTCTAACGAAGATGTTATTGCACCAGCGAAAATCTTGAACGACTTTTCTAAAAACGCTGAAGCACTTGAAATCAAAGGTGGTGCAATCGAAGGCGCTGTCGCATCTAAAGAAGAGATTCTTGCACTTGCAACTCTTCCAAACCGCGAAGGACTTCTTTCTATGCTCCTTTCTGTACTTCAAGCGCCAGTGCGCAACGTTGCTCTTGCAGTCAAAGCGGTTGCAGAAAGCAAAGAAGACGCAGCTTAATCTTAAGCTACGTAGCGTAGCCTAGCTACGAAAATCTATTATAAATTTAAAACATATTTGGAGGAAATAACAATGGCATTGAACATTGAAAACATTATTGCTGAAATTAAAGAAGCTTCAATCCTTGAATTGAACGACCTTGTAAAAGCTATCGAAGAAGAATTTGGTGTAACTGCAGCTGCTCCTGTAGCTGTTGCTGCAGCTGGTGCTGCTGACGCTGGTGCTGCTAAAGATTCATTCGACGTTGAATTGACATCTGCAGGCGACAAAAAAGTTGGCGTTATCAAAGTTGTACGTGAAATCACAGGTCTTGGTCTTAAAGAAGCTAAAGAACTTGTTGACGGTGCACCAGCACTTGTTAAAGAAGGCGTTGCAACTGCAGAAGCTGAAGAAATCAAAGCTAAATTGGAAGAAGCTGGAGCTTCAGTTACTCTTAAATAATAGAGCGACTACATTAGTAGCTTAAAAACATGATTAAATCGCTATTCTTAGGAGTAGTGGTTTTTCTTTTTGTTTAAGAAGTTGGCGAGTAAGTAATACTCAATGAAAATCAAAGAGCAAACTAGGAAACTAGCCGCAGGCTGCTCAAAACACTGTTTTGAGGTTGCAGATAGAACTGACGAAGTCAGTAACATATCTACGGTAAGGCGACGCTGACGTGGTTTGAAGAGATTTTCGAAAAGTATAAAATAGATTGAATTTAGAATAGTCAACTGAGTTTTATAAAACATTGTTAGAAATTGGTTTGAATTCCGCAATCAATTTGTTCGGTTTTTATTTCATTTAATTTAATTAAATTAGAATTTCCCAACCGTTTAACTCAAGATAAAAATCCCCAATCGAAGCGATTGAGGATTAAGCAAATGAATCTTAAACAATACCTTGGGCAATCATAGCGTTTGCTACATTTTCAAATGCAGCAATGTTTGCTCCTGCAAGATAGTCTTTATCAAGACCATATGTTTCTGAAGTTGTTTTAGCTGTGTTGAAGATGTTTGTCATGATGTCTTTGAGACGTCCATCAACTTCCTCACGAGTCCATGAGAGGCGAAGACTGTTTTGGCTCATTTCAAGGGCTGAAACGGCTACACCACCAGCGTTGGCAGCTTTGGCAGGTCCGTAGAAGATACCATTTTCTTTGTAGATTTTGATGGCATCAAGGTCGCTCGGCATGTTGGCACCTTCAGATACACAGATAACGCCTTGAGCAACCAAACGTTTAGCTGCTTCACCGTTGATTTCGTTTTGAGTAGCACATGGAAGCGCAATATCATAGTTTCCAGCGTAAGTCCATACAGAACCTTCGTGATATGTTGCAGTTGCTTTCTCAGCTGCATACTCAGTCAAACGAGCACGACGTTTCTCTTTAACATCAACCAAAAGATCGAAGTCGATACCATTTTCATCGATGACATAACCGTTTGAGTCAGATACAGAGATGACAGTAGCGCCAAGTTCAGTCGCTTTTTGAAGAGCGTATTGAGCAACGTTCCCAGAACCTGAAATAACCACTTTCTTACCAGCAAAGCTATTACCGTTAGCTTTCAGCATTTCTTCAGTATAGTAAACCAAACCGTAACCAGTTGCTTCTGGACGAATCAAGCTACCACCAAATTCAAGAGGCTTACCAGTCAAGACACCAGCATCAAATTGGTTAAGACGCTTGTATTGACCATAAAGGTAACCAATTTCACGTCCACCTACGCCGATATCACCAGCAGGTACGTCAAGTGATGGTCCGATGTGTTTTTGCAACTCAGTCATGAAGCTTTGGCAGAAGCGCATCACTTCAGCATCTGTTTTACCTTTAGGATCGAAGTCTGATCCACCTTTACCTCCACCGATTGGAAGTCCAGTCAAGACGTTTTTGAAGATTTGTTCAAATCCGAGGAATTTCAAAATCCCTTGGTTTACAGTTGGGTGGAAACGAAGTCCTCCTTTGTATGGTCCAACAGCTGAGTTGAATTGAACACGGTAACCACGGTTTACTTGAATTTTTCCATCACGGTCAACCCAAGGAACACGGAAAGAAATTACGCGCTCAGGCTCAGTAATACGTGCCAAGATATTTTCTTCGATATACTCAGGGTGTTTTTCAAATACAGGTTCCAAAGTGTTGAAAAATTCTTCAACAGCTTGGAGGAATTCAGCCTCGTGCCCATTACGAGCTTTTACAGTTTCAAACACGCTTTGGATATATTCTTTAGCAGATGTCATATCGTTCTCCTTTTGTTGTCATATTTTATTACATGAGCTATTATAGCAGAATTTTTTTAAACTGTAAAGAGAAAAACAAAAATTTTCTAAAAATTCTTTCAATTTAGTTTTAAGACTTTTTGAAAATAGACAAAAAACGAACCTTTTTCTTGTAAATATCTTTCTCAAAGAGAAAATCTGAAAATATGCTATAAGAAAAGAAAATGTTTAGCAATTCAGAAATCACTTGTTAATTTATCCATGATATGTTAGATTTGCCAGCAAAACTATGACCATTTTGGAGGAAAGAAATATTTACATCTCCTTATTCAGGGCAGGATTTTCTATACAAGTATAGATGTCTTGCTGGAGTTGGATCATGGAACCCAAGCGGTTATTGAGATTTAGAACTATCATCAGAATTTTTTCATTAGACTTGTTCGGTAACCATAAAGTACTATACTATCTATGAACAAGACCCAGAAAAAGTAGCCTTATTTCTTAAGAATTTTAATAGTTTAAAGCACTTAGCACCTGTTTATATTGATGAAACAGGATTCGATACTTACTTTTATCGAGAATATGGTCGCTCATCAAAGGGTCAGTTAATAGGAGGTAAAGTCTCTGGAAGAAGATATCAGGGGATTTCTTTGGTTGCAGGTCTAACAAATGGTGACTTAATCGCTCCAATGACCTACGAAGAGACGATGACGAGCGACTTTTTTGAAGCATGGTTTCAGAAATTTCTCTTACCAACATTAACCACACCCTCAGTTATTATTATGGATAATGCAAGATTCCAATAGAATAGCTAGGATAGAATTCTTGTGTGAAGAGTTTGGGCATAAACTTTTACCCCTTCCTCCCTACTCACCTGAGTACAATCCTATTGAGAAGACATGTGCTCATATCAAAAAGCACCTCAAAAAGGTATTACCAAGTTGCAATACCTTTTACGAGGCTCTTTTGTCCCACTCTTGTTTCAGTTTGTTATAAACACCTAAGATAAGAGCTATACTAGGTAAATAAAAATCTCTATACTATTTGAAAGTGAAGACTACTCACTGTGAGATAGTATAGAGTATTTTTGTTGTAGTTAAACCATCCTACCCATTCCCCATTGTAATTAACACGGTAACCGTCTGGTGTAGTCGTATTGATTGCTAGAGCACCAGAGCTATAAGCATAGTACCATTTGCCAGATACCTTCATCCAGCCTGTTTTCATAGCACCTGAACCGTCGAGATAGTACCAAGTCTCACCGTCTTTCAACCAACCTGCTTGCATCCAGACTGAACTATCGAAGCGATACCAGATATTATCTAATTTTGCCCACTGATTGTAAGGGTAAGATCCCATCAAGTTGCATAAACTACCAACGCGAGCCAGCTTGTCGCCAAAAACCCATACTTTTACCTACTTCTTGCATTTGGTTAAAGAAATTGTAGGAATTATTCGTTGTACTCTTATTTTCATTTTTGATTTTATGAGTTCCGATAGCCTTCAAATTTTTGTCAAAAAGATTCGCCTTAGTCGCAAATGTTTGAATCTGAGAAGAGTAGGCTTCTATGTATTGAATGGCTTTTCCATAACCACCAGCTAATTCTTCAGAGCCACCAGATGATGTTCCGAAACTTTGTGCAACGGTAATCCATCCATTTTGAGTAACAGGGTTTTCAAAGGTTGCCAAACCCATATAGGTCAATTCTGGATTGATTAAGGATTCGTAGTGTCCAGTTTGATCAGAGACATTTGCTCCGCTACGAGATTTATAGAATATATTTCTCAATAGCACGCGCAACGCCGTCTTCTTCGTTGCTTGAGGTAACGGCATCCGCAAGAGATTTGACATAATCGCTGGCATTTCCCATTGCAATCCCAAGCCCTGCAAATTGGAGCATTTCGATATCGTTATTAGCATCGCCCATGGCCATAATCTCTGAGGAATCAATCTTCAAAATCTCAGCTAGTCGTGAAAGAGCAGTAGCCTTTGTCGTTCCAAGCGGCATTGCTTCATAAATGACAGGCTGCGAACGAACTCCACTGAATCGTTGGCAAAGCTCTTCAGCAAAACGCTGCTCAAAATCGTCTGTTTGGCTCTCTGTTCCTAAAAACATACCTTGGAACATACGAAACTTGCCACTAGTCGCTTCCTCAAGAGAAATTTCAGTCAGGTCTGAAAAGACTAGTTTGGCATCATTTTGAATGATTTCATTAGGTTTGCCACCGAGGACAAAATAATGTTCCTCATCAAAAAGAGTCAACTGAACATCACTTTTTTCAGCTAGGTCATAGAGGTATTCGATGTCTGCTGGACTAAGTTCTTGCCAGTCAACCAAGCCCCAGTCGCTAGTCTGGTGAGTTGAACAACCGTTGTTAACAATCACATACTCATTCTGGAGATCAAGCCCCAGTTTTTTGTAGTAGGGGAGGACACCGAAAAGCGGGCGACCCGTACAGAGAACCAATTTGACACCTTTTTCAATGGCTTTGTGAATAGCAATAATGTGAGCTTGTGGGATTTCCTTGGCTTCATTGAGGAGGGTTCCGTCCATATCCAAGGCTAGTAGTTTAATCATAAGACTTCCTTCTTTATCTTTTGGTATTATTATAGCATATTTTGGAGAAGAAATTGATAGGAAGCTTGGGGCTAATTGATTTTACAGTTTAGGATGTTTTGATGACAATTCATGATTTGAAGAGGATATTTGGCCAAGATATGTTATACTAAACTTGTCAACGTTGCAACTAGACAAATTAAAAAACCAACTTAATATAATAGTTTTTTGTAAGTAGGTATGAGTATCAGATTACTCAACTAATCTAAACAATAACGGAGGAAATATATCATGATTTTAATGACAAAAAATATAAATCTAACAAATGAAGAATTAGAGCTGATACAAGGTGGAGCAGATCCCTATGGAAAAGAACCTAATGGTTATTTTCCTTGGCAAATAGAGCCGGTATTAACTATGCCGGTTCATGGATTTTGTCCCAGAGGAACCTATGATTTAGGATATATTGGAGGAGGCAATCATCTTTGCAAAGGAAGTCCTGCGAGATTTTAAGTAAAATTTATTAGGAATATGGAGAAAACAGAGGATTTAATATGAAAAAACGGATTATTCAGATTTTACTAGCATTATCCTTAATTTTTTACAAATCAACTTGGTTTTGGGGAATTTTCAATCACCTCGCAAAGCCCTATCTACCAGCAAGTCGTGAATTTTTTCAGATTCTGCTTTGGATGGAGAGTGGAGGTCTTTTATTAGCGGTCATCTATCTACTAGTTTTTGCAGGAAAGAAGACTTTTCATTTCAAATGGCAGCTGAGGCACTTTATCTACCTTTTACTGGGTTACATCATTTTGTATATGTCTGACGTCCTCTTGTCTTATTTCATACCCTCGTCTTCAAATCAAATTTCTTTGAATGAAACGATAGAAATGATAGGGAGACAGGAATTACCCTATTTCTTGCTCATAGCTTGCTTCATCGGCCCTATTGCTGAGGAATTGATTTATCGCGGTGTGCTTATGACAACCTTTTTCAAAAACTCGCCTTGGTACGGAGATGTCTTGCTTTCTGCTATTATTTTCGGTTATATTCATATCAATTTTGCTTTAACTCCTCTTGCTTTTTTCATTTATGCTAGTGGAGGTCTCATTTTAGCTCTACTGTATCGCATGACAAAAAATCTCTACTATCCAATACTAGTTCATATTCTCATCAATATCACTGCCTTCTGGAATGTATGGTTACTCCTATTTTCAGGAAGTTAGCTTACTAAAAAAATGTCGGAACTTTCCGGCATTTTCTTTTTTCACAAATAGTCAACGTTTTTCTTTTCGATATTGGAGTGGTGTGTATCCAGTTATTTTTTGAATTGATTTTGAAAATAAGGTTGGCTTGAGAAAGGCAGATAGTGAAGATAGTTAAGAAGGTTAAGAAGAATAGGATGTTCTTTTTTCCTTTTTGGAAAACTTCTAAAATATGGTATAATGAAAAGATAAAGAAGTTGGAGGTAGAAGATGAACATTCAACAATTACGCTATGTTGTGGCCATTGCCAATAGCGGTACTTTTCGTGAAGCTGCTGAAAAGATGTATGTTAGTCAGCCGAGTCTGTCTATTTCTGTTCGTGATTTGGAAAAAGAATTGGGTTTTAAGATTTTCCGTCGGACCAGCTCAGGGACTTTCTTGACTCGTCGTGGTATGGAATTCTATGAAAAAGCGCAAGAATTGGTTAAAGGATTTGATATTTTTCAAAATCAGTATGCCCATCCTGAGGAAGAAAAGGATGAATTTTCCATTGCCAGTCAGCACTATGACTTCTTGCCACCAACCATTACGGCCTTTTCAGAGCGCTATCCTGATTATAAGAACTTCCGTATTTTTGAATCAACTACTGTTCAAATTTTAGACGAAGTAGCGCAAGGTCACAGTGAGATTGGGATTATCTACCTCAATAATCAAAATAAAAAAGGGATTATGCAACGGGTTGAAAAGTTAGGCCTAGAGGTTATTGAACTAATTCCCTTCCATACCCATATTTATCTCCGTGAGGGGCATCCTTTAGCTCAGAAAGAGGAATTGGTCATGGAGGATTTAGCGGATCTACCAACGGTTCGTTTCACGCAAGAGAAAGACGAGTATCTTTATTATTCAGAGAACTTTGTTGATACCAGCGCGAGCTCGCAGATGTTTAATGTGACAGACCGTGCTACTTTGAATGGTATTTTGGAGCGGACGGACGCTTATGCAACAGGTTCCGGATTTTTAGATAGTGACAGTGTGAATGGCATCACAGTTATTCGTCTCAAGGATAACCTAGATAACCGCATGGTCTATGTTAAACGTGAAGAAGTGGAGCTGAGTCAAGCTGGAACTCTTTTCGTAGAAGTCATGCAAGAATATTTTAATCAGAAGAGGAAATCATGAAAAAAAGAGGAATAGTGGCAGTCATTGTACTGCTTTTGATTGCGCTGGATCAGTTAGTTAAATCCTATATCGTCCAACAGATTCCACTGGGTGAAGTGCGCTCCTGGATTCCCAATTTCGTTAGCTTGACCTACCTGCAAAATCGAGGGGCAGCCTTTTCTATCTTACAAGATCAGCAGTTGTTATTCGCTGTCATTACCCTGGTCGTCGTGGTAGGTGCCATTTGGTATCTACATAAGCACATGGAGGACTCATTCTGGATGGTCTTGGGTTTGACTCTGATAATCGCGGGTGGTCTTGGAAACTTTATTGACAGGGTCAGTCAGGGCTTTGTTGTGGATATGTTTCACCTTGACTTTATCAATTTTGCAATTTTCAATGTGGCAGATAGCTATCTGACTGTTGGAGTGATTATTTTATTGATTGCAATGCTAAAAGAGGAAATAAATGGAAATTAAAATTGAAACTGGTGGCCTGCGTTTAGATAAGGCTTTGTCAGATTTGACAGAATTATCACGTAGTCTCGCGAATGAACAAATCAAATCAGGCCAGGTCTTGGTCAATGGCCAAGTCAAGAAAGCTAAATACACTGTCCAAGAGGGCGATGTCGTCACTTACCATGTGCCAGAACCAGAGGTTTTAGAGTATGTGGCTGAGGATCTTCCGCTAGAAATCATCTACCAAGATGAGGATGTGGCTGTTGTCAACAAACCTCAGGGAATGGTTGTGCATCCGAGTGCTGGTCATACTAGTGGAACCCTAGTAAATGCCCTTATGTATCATATTAAGGACTTGTCGGGTATCAATGGGGTTCTGCGTCCAGGAATTGTTCATCGTATTGATAAGGATACGTCAGGTCTTCTTATGATTGCTAAAAATGATGAGGCGCATCTAGCACTTGCCCAAGAACTCAAGGATAAAAAGTCTCTCCGCAAATATTGGGCGATTGTTCATGGAAATTTGCCCAATGATCGCGGTGTGATTGAAGCACCGATTGGCCGGAGTGAAAAAGATCGTAAGAAACAGGCTGTGACTGCTAAAGGGAAACCTGCAGTAACTCGTTTCCACGTCTTGGAACGCTTTGGCGATTATAGCTTAGTGGAGTTGCAACTAGAGACAGGGCGTACCCATCAGATTCGTGTCCACATGGCTTATATCGGTCATCCAGTTGCTGGGGATGAAGTCTATGGTCCTCGTAAGACACTTAAGGGGCATGGACAATTTCTTCATGCCAAGACTCTAGGTTTTACTCATCCGAGAACAGGTGAGACCTTAGAATTTACAGCAGATATCCCAGCAATTTTTAAGGAAACATTGGAGAGATTGAGGAAGTAAGAATGAAAAAGAAATTAACTAGTTTAGCACTTGCAGGCGCTTTTTTAGGCTTGTCATGGTATGGAAATGTTCAAGCTCAAGAAAGTTCAGGAAATAAAATCCACTTTATAAATGTTCATGAAGGTGGCAGTGATGCGATTATTCTTGAAAGCAATGGACATTTTGCCATGGTGGATACAGGAGAAGATTATGATTTCCCAGATGGAAGTGATTCTCGTTATCCATGGAGACAGGGTATCAATACAACTTATAAGCATGTTCTAACAGACCGTGTCTTTCGTCGTTTGAAGGAATTGGGTGTCCAAAAACTTGATTTTATTTTGGTAACCCATACCCACAGTGACCATATTGGAAATGTTGATGAATTACTGTCTACCTATCCAGTTGACCGAGTCTATCTTAAGAAATATAGTGATAATCGTATTACTAAGCCTGAACGTCTTTGGGATAATCTGTATGGCTATGATAAGGTTTTAAAGACTGCTGCTGAAAAAGGTGTTTCAGTTATTCAAAATATCACACAAGGAGATGCTCATTTTCAGTTTGGAGACATGGATATTCAACTATATAATTATGAAAATGAAACAGATTCATCAGGTGAATTAAAGAAAATTTGGGATGATAATTCCAATTCCTTGATTAGCGTAGTAAAAGTCAATGGTAAGAAAATTTACCTTGGGGGCGACTTAGATAATGTGCATGGAGCGGAAGATAAGTATGGACCTCTCATTGGAAAAGTTGATTTGATGAAGTTTAATCATCACCATGATACCAACAAATCAAATACCAAGGATTTTATTAAAAATTTGAGTCCGAGTTTGATTGTTCAAACTTCGGATAGTCTACCTTGGAAAAATGGTGTTGATAGTGAGTATGTTAATTGGCTCAAAGAACGAGGAATTGAGAGAATCAACGCAGCCAGCAAAGACTATGATGCAACAGTTTTTGATATTCGACAAGACGGTTTAGTAAACATTTCAACTTCCTACAAGCCTATTCCAAGTTTTCAAGCTGGTTGGCATAAGAGTTCATATGGAAACTGGTGGTATCAAGCGCCTGATTCTACAGGAGAATATGCTGTCGGTTGGAATGAAATTAAGGGTGAATGGTATTACTTTAACCAAACGGGTATCTTATTACAGAATCAATGGAAAAAATGGAACAATCGTTGGTTCTATTTGACAAACTCTGGTGTTGCTGCTAAAAATTGGAAGAAAATCGCTGGAATCTGGTATTATTTTAACAAAGAAAACCAGATGGAAATTGGTTGGATTCAAGATAAAGAGCAGTGGTATTATTTGGATGTTGATGGCTCTATGAAGACAGGTTGGCTTCAATATAAGGGGCAATGGTATTACTTTGCTCCATCAGGGGAAATGAAAACGGGCTGGGTAAAAGATAAAGAAGCCTGGTACTATATGGATTCTACTGGTATCATGAAGACAGGTGAGATAGAAGTTGCTGGACATCATTACTATCTAGAAGAATCAGGAGCTATGAAGCAAGGCTGGCTTAAAAAGGCAAATGATTGGTATTTCTACAAGACAGATGGTTCACGAGCTATAGGTTGGATTAAAGACAAGGATAAATGGTACTTCTTGAAAGAAAATGGTCAATTACTTGTGAATGGTAAGACACCAGAAGGCTATACTGTGGATTCAAGTGGTGCCTGGTTAGTGGATGTTCCGATCGAGAAATCTGCTACAATTAAAACTACAAGTCATTCAGAAATAAAAGAATCCAAAGAAGTAGTGAAAAAGGATCTTGAAAATAAAGAAACGAGTCAACATGAAAGTGTTACAAATTCTTCAACTAGTCAAGATTTGACATCCTCAACTTCACAAAGCTCTGAAACGAGTGTAAACAAATCGGAATCAGAACAGTAGTAGAAAAGAAGGTTTTAGGGCCTTCTTTTTCCTATCAACTCTTTTCTATTTCCTGTTATTCATGTTATAATGGATAAATATGAATAATCGGAGTGAGACTATGAAATACAAACGGATTGTCTTTAAGGTGGGTACTTCTTCTCTGACAAATGAGGATGGAAGTTTATCACGTAGTAAGGTAAAGGATATTACCCAGCAGTTGGCTATGCTGCACGAGGCTGGTCATGAGTTGATTTTGGTGTCTTCAGGTGCCATTGCGGCTGGTTTTGGAGCCTTAGGATTTAAAAAGCGTCCGACTAAAATTGCTGATAAACAGGCTTCAGCAGCGGTAGGACAAGGGCTTTTGTTGGAAGAATACACGACCAATCTTCTCTTGCGCCAAATCGTTTCTGCACAAATCTTGCTAACCCAGGATGACTTTGTAGATAAGCGTCGTTATAAAAATGCCCATCAGGCTTTGTCGGTTTTACTTAGCCGTGGGGCGATTCCTATCATCAATGAGAATGATAGTGTTGTTATTGATGAGCTCAAGGTTGGGGACAATGATACTCTGAGTGCACAGGTGGCGGCCATGGTCCAAGCAGACCTTTTGATCCTCTTGACAGACGTAGATGGTCTCTATACAGGAAATCCTAATTCAGATCCAAGAGCCAAACGTTTGGAGCAAATCGAGACTATCAATCGTGAGATTATCGATATGGCCGGTGGAGCTGGTTCGTCAAACGGAACTGGGGGCATGTTAACCAAAATCAAAGCTGCAACTATTGCGACAGAATCGGGTGTTCCTGTTTATATCTGCTCATCCTTGAAGTCAGATGCCATGATTGAAGCGGCTGAGGAGACCAAGGATGGTTCCTACTTTGTTGCGCAAGAGAAGGGGCTTCGTACCCAGAAACAATGGCTGGCCTTTTATGCTCAGAGTCAAGGTTCTATTTGGGTTGATAAAGGGGCTGCGGAAGCTCTCTCTCAACATGGAAAGAGTCTTCTCTTATCTGGTATCGTTGAAGCAGAAGGAGCCTTTTCTTACGGTGATATCGTGACAGTATTTGATAAGGAAAGTGGAAAATCACTTGGAAAAGGACGCGTGCAATTTGGAGCATCTGCTTTGGAGGATATGTTGCGTTCTCAAAAAGCCAAGGGTGTCTTGATTTACCGTGACGACTGGATTTCCATTACTCCTGAAATCCAACTACTTTTTACAGAATTTTAGAGGTAAACTATGGTGAGTAGACAAGAACAATTTGAACAGGTACAGGCTGTTAAAAAATCGATTAACACAGCTAGTGAAGAAGTGAAAAACCAAGCCTTGCTAGCCATGGCTGATCACTTAGTGGCTGCTACTGAGGAAATTTTAGCGGCTAATGCCCTCGATATGGCAGCGGCTAAGGGGAAAATCTCAGATGTGATGTTGGATCGTCTTTATTTGGATGCAGATCGTATAGAAGCGATGGCAAGAGGAATTCGTGAAGTGGTTGCCTTCCCAGATCCAATCGGTGAAGTTTTAGAAACAAGTCAGCTTGAAAATGGTTTGGTTATCACAAAAAAACGTGTAGCTATGGGTGTCATCGGTATTATCTATGAAAGCCGTCCAAATGTGACGTCTGATGCGGCTGCTTTGACTCTTAAGAGTGGAAATGCGGTTGTTCTTCGTAGTGGTAAGGATGCCTATCAAACAACCCATGCCATTGTCACAGCCTTGAAGAAGGGCTTGGAGACGACTACTATTCACCCAAATGTGATTCAACTGGTGGAAGATACTAGCCATGAAAGTAGTTATGCTATGATGAAGGCCAAGGGCTATCTAGACCTCCTCATTCCTCGTGGAGGAGCTGGCTTGATCAATGCAGTGGTTGAGAATGCGATTGTACCTGTTATCGAGACAGGGACTGGGATTGTCCATGTCTATGTGGATAAGGATGCAGACGAAGACAAGGCGCTGTCTATCATCAACAATGCTAAAACCAGTCGTCCCTCTGTTTGCAATGCCATGGAGGTTCTGCTGGTTCATGAAGACAAGGCAGCAAGCTTCCTTCCTCGCTTGGAGCAAGTGCTGGTTGCAGATCGAAAAGAAGCTGGGTTGGAACCAATTCAATTCCGCTTGGATGAGAAAGCCAGTCAGTTTCTTTCAGGTCAAGCAGCTGAGGCACAAGACTTTGACACCGAGTTTTTAGACTATGTCTTAGCTGTTAAGGTTGTGAGCAGTTTAGAAGAAGCGGTTGCCCATATTGAAGCCCATAGTACCCATCATTCAGATGCCATTGTAACGGAAAATGCTGAAGCTGCAGCTTACTTTACAGATCAAGTGGACTCTGCAGCTGTCTATGTCAATGCCTCAACTCGTTTTACCGATGGTGGACAATTTGGTCTTGGATGTGAGATGGGAATTTCTACTCAGAAATTGCACGCGCGTGGTCCAATGGGCTTGAAAGAGTTGACCAGCTACAAGTATGTGGTTGCTGGTGATGGGCAGATAAGGGAGTAAGAGATGAAGATTGGATTTATCGGTTTGGGGAATATGGGGGCTAGTTTGGCTAAGGCTGTTTTGCAGGCCAAGACGTGTGATGACATTCTTCTTGCCAATCGTAGTCAAGCTAAGGTAGATGCTTTCATTGCAGACTTTGGTGGTCAGGCTTCCAGCAATGAAGAAATTTTTGCAGAAGCAGATGTGATTTTTCTAGGTGTTAAGCCAGCTCAGTTCTCAGACTTACTTTCTCAATATCAGACCATCCTTGAAAAACGAGAAAGTCTTCTTTTGATTTCCATGGCAGCTGGATTGACCTTGGAAAAACTCGCTAGTCTTCTTCCAAATCAACACAGAATTATTCGTATGATGCCAAATACCCCTGCTTCTATTGGTCAAGGAGTGATTAGTTATGCCTTGTCTCCTAATTGCAGGGCTGAGGACAGTGAGCTCTTTTGTCAGCTTTTAGCCAAGGCTGGTCTTTTGGTTGAACTTGGAGAAAGCTTAATAGATGCAGCGACAGGTCTTGCAGGTTGTGGACCAGCCTTTGTCTATCTTTTTATCGAGGCCTTGGCAGATGCAGGTGTTCAGACTGGATTGCCACGAGAAACAGCATTGAAAATGGCAGCTCAAACTGTGGTAGGAGCTGGACAATTGGTCCTTGAAAGTCAGCAACATCCTGGAGTTTTGAAAGACCAAGTTTGCAGCCCAGGCGGTTCGACTATCGCTGGTGTAGCGAGCCTAGAAGCGCATGCTTTTCGAGGAACGGTCATGGATGCAGTTGGTCAAGCCTACAAACGAACACAAGAACTAGGTAAATAAGAGGTGGATTTGTCTGCCTCTTTTATGGTGGTTGATACTCTTCGAAAATCTCTTCAAACTGCGTCAGCTTCCATCTGCAACCTCAAAACAGTGTTTTGAGCAACCTGCGACTAGCTTCCTAGTTTGCTCTTTGATTTTCATTGAGTATGAAATGAGAAGACAAAAAGATTGTCACAAACCCCTATTTTTTTGATAGAATAGAAGTAGTAAAAAAGAAATGAGTTAGACATGTCAAAAGGATTTTTAGTCTCTCTTGAGGGACCAGAGGGAGCAGGCAAGACCAGTGTTTTAGAGGCTCTGCTACCAATTTTAGAGGAAAAAGGAGTAGAGGTGTTGACGACCCGTGAACCTGGCGGAGTCTTGATTGGGGAGAAGATTCGGGAAGTGATTTTGGATCCAAGTCATACTCAGATGGATGCTAAAACAGAGCTACTTCTCTATATTGCCAGTCGCAGACAGCATTTGGTGGAAAAAGTTCTTCCAGCCCTTGAAGCTGGCAAGTTGGTCATCATGGATCGTTTTATCGATAGTTCTGTTGCCTATCAGGGATTTGGTCGTGGCTTAGATATTGAAGCCATTGACTGGCTCAATCAGTTTGCGACAGATGGCCTCAAACCCGATTTGACACTCTATTTTGACATCGAGGTGGAAGAAGGACTGGCTCGTATTGCTGCTAATAGTGACCGCGAGGTTAATCGTTTGGATTTGGAAGGGTTGGACTTGCATAAAAAAGTTCGTCAAGGCTACCTTTCTCTTCTGGATAAAGAGGGAAATCGCATTGTCAAGATTGATGCTAGTCTCCCTTTGGAGCAAGTTGTGGAAACTACCAAGGCTGTCTTGTTTGACGGAATGGGCTTGGCCAAATGAAACAAGATCAACTAAAGGCTTGGCAACCAGATCAGTTTGACCGTTTTGTCCGTATCTTAGAACAAGACCAGCTCAATCACGCCTATCTCTTTTCAGGTTTCTTTGGAAGCTTGGAAATGGCGCAATTTTTAGCTAAGAGCCTCTTTTGTACGGATAAAGTTGGCGTCTTACCATGTGAGAAATGCCGAAGTTGCAAGCTGATTGAACAGGAAGAGTTTCCAGATGTCACCTTGATTAAGCCAGTCAATCAGGTCATCAAGACAGAACGCATTCGGGAATTGGTGGGACAGTTTTCTCAAGCAGGGATTGAAAGCCAGCAACAGGTCTTTATCATCGAGCAAGCGGATAAAATGCATCCCAACGCAGCCAATTCTCTGCTCAAGGTCATCGAAGAACCCCAGAGTGAAGTTTATATTTTCTTCTTGACTAGCGATGAGGAAAAGATGTTACCGACAATCCGAAGTCGGACTCAGATCTTCCACTTTAAAAAGCAAGAAGAAAAACTTATCTTACTCTTAGAACAAATGGGACTTGTTAAGAAAAAAGCGACTCTTTTAACTAAGTTTAGTCAATCGCGAGCTGAAGCAGAAAAGTTGGCTAATCAGGCAAGTTTTTGGACCTTGGTCTATGAAAGTGAACGCCTGCTGACTTGGTTAGTAGCTAAGAAAAAAGAAAGTTATCTACAGGTTGCCAAATTAGCCAACTTGGCAGATGATAAGGAAAAACAGGATCAGGTTTTACGGATTCTTGAAGTTCTCTGTGGGCAGGACCTCTTGCAGGTAAGAGTAAGAGTGATTCTACAAGATTTACTAGAAGCTAGAAAAATGTGGCAAGCTAATGTCAGCTTTCAAAATGCCATGGAATATCTGGTCTTGAAAGAAATATAAACTCAAAAATGAATGATAAAGAAAGGAAAGGGCTGTTTTATGGACAAAAAAGAATTATTTGACGCGCTGGATGATTTTTCCCAACAATTATTGGTAACCTTAGCCGATGTGGAAGCCATCAAGAAAAATCTCAAGAGCTTGGTAGAAGAAAATACAGCTCTTCGCTTGGAAAATAGTAAGTTGCGAGAACGCTTGGGTGAGGTGGAAGCAGACGCTCCCGTCAAGGCCAAGCATGTTCGCGAAAGTGTCCGTCGTATTTACCGTGATGGATTTCACGTATGTAATGATTTTTATGGACAACGTCGAGAGCAGGACGAAGAATGTATGTTCTGTGATGAGTTGTTATACAGGGAGTAGGCATGCAAATTCAAAAAAGTTTTAAGGGGCAGTCTCCCTATGGCAAGCTGTATCTAGTGGCAACGCCGATTGGCAATCTAGATGATATGACTTTTCGTGCTATCCAGACCTTGAAAGAAGTAGATTGGATTGCTGCTGAGGATACGCGCAATACAGGGCTTTTGCTCAAGCATTTTGACATTTCCACCAAGCAGATCAGTTTTCATGAGCACAATGCCAAGGAAAAAATTCCTGATTTGATTGGTTTCTTGAAAGCAGGGCAAAGTATTGCTCAGGTCTCTGATGCCGGTTTGCCTAGCATTTCAGACCCTGGTCATGATTTGGTTAAGGCAGCTATTGAGGAAGAAATTGCAGTTGTGACTGTTCCAGGTGCCTCTGCAGGAATTTCTGCCTTGATTGCCAGTGGTCTAGCGCCACAACCACATATCTTTTACGGCTTTTTACCGAGAAAATCAGGCCAGCAAAAGCAATTTTTCGACTCGAAAAAAGATTATCCTGAAACTCAGATTTTCTATGAATCGCCTCATCGTGTAGCAGATACGTTGGAAAATATGTTAGAAGTCTACGGTAACCGCTCGGTTGTCTTGGTCAGGGAATTGACTAAAATCTATGAAGAATACCAACGCGGTACCATTTCTGAGTTATTGGAAAGCATTGCTGAAACGCCACTTAAAGGAGAATGCCTTCTCATTGTTGAAGGTGCCAGTCAGGATGTGGAGGAAAAAGACGAGGAGGACTTGTTCTTAGAAATCCAAGCCCGTATCCAGCAAGGCATGAAGAAAAATCAAGCTATCAAGGAAGTCGCTAAGATTTACCAGTGGAATAAAAGCCAGCTCTACGCTGCCTACCATGATTGGGAAGAAAATCAAGAAAATGACTAATACTCTTCGAAAATCTCTTCAAACCGTGTCAACGTCGCCTTGTCGTAGGTGTGGTTACTGACTTCGTCNNAAAACAGTGTTTTGAGCTGGACTTCGTCAGTTCTATCTACAACTTCAAAGCAGTGCTTTGAGCAACCTGCGGCTAGTTTGCTCTTTGATTTTCATTTAGTATAAACAGGGAAGTTTGCCTTCTTCCCTTTTTTTGTTATACTAGTAGAAGAAAAAAATAGAAAGATTTGTGGGAGTGAAAAAGTCCAGGGGACTTTTTCAGCTTGAGCCAAGAAATTCGAGAGCGAGGAAAGTCCGGGGGACTTTTTCAGCTTGAGCCAAGAAATTCGAGAGCGAGGAAAGTCTGGGGGACTTTTTCAGCTTGAGCCAAGAAATTCGAGAGCGAGGAAAGTCCGGGGGACTTTTTCAGCTTGAGCCAAGAAATTCGAGAGCGAGGAAAGTCTGGGGGACTTTTTCAGCTTGAGCCAAGAAATTCGAGAGCGAAGTAAGTCCAATGGACTTTTTCAGCCTGAGCCAAGAAACTCGAAAGCTCGTAAGTCTGATTGGCTTTTTCAATGTGAATCTTAACTTCACACTCCCAAAGAGGTATTAGTGTCGTGTCTCAATCTTATATCAATGTTATCGGTGCTGGTTTGGCAGGTTCTGAAGCAGCTTACCAAATCGCAGAGCGTGGTATTCCAGTTAAACTTTATGAAATGCGTGGTGTCAAGTCGACTCCTCAGCACAAAACAGACAATTTTGCTGAGTTGGTTTGTTCCAATTCTTTGCGTGGGGATGCTTTGACAAATGCAGTTGGTCTTCTCAAGGAAGAAATGTGTCGCTTGGGTTCTGTTATCTTGGAATCTGCTGAGGCTACACGTGTTCCTGCCGGTGGAGCCCTTGCGGTGGATCGTGATGGTTTCTCTCAAATGGTGACCGAAAAAGTGGTCAACCACCCCTTGATTGAAGTGGTGCGTGATGAAATTACAGAATTGCCAACAGATGTTATTACAGTTGTGGCGACTGGTCCCTTGACTAGCGATGCCCTGGCTGAAAAGATTCATGCCCTTAATAATGGCGATGGCTTCTATTTCTACGATGCAGCAGCGCCTATTATCGATGTCAACACTATCGATATGAGTAAGGTCTATCTCAAATCTCGTTATGATAAGGGAGAAGCAGCCTATCTCAATGCTCCAATGACCAAGCAAGAGTTTATGGATTTCCATGAAGCCTTGGTCAATGCGGAAGAAGCACCGCTCAATTCTTTTGAAAAAGAAAAGTACTTTGAAGGATGTATGCCAATCGAAGTCATGGCCAAACGAGGCATTAAAACTATGCTTTATGGTCCTATGAAACCAGTCGGTCTTGAGTATCCAGACGACTACACAGGTCCTCGTGATGGAGAATTTAAAACCCCTTATGCGGTGGTTCAACTTCGTCAGGACAATGCAGCTGGTAGCCTCTATAATATCGTCGGTTTCCAAACCCACCTTAAATGGGGAGAGCAAAAGCGCGTTTTCCAAATGATTCCAGGTCTTGAAAATGCGGAGTTTGTTCGTTATGGGGTCATGCACCGCAATTCTTACATGGATTCACCAAATCTTCTGGAGCAGACCTACCGTTCTAAGAAACAACCAAATCTCTTCTTTGCTGGTCAGATGACGGGTGTGGAAGGCTATGTAGAGTCCGCAGCATCAGGCTTAGTTGCAGGTATTAACGCGGCTCGACTCTTCAAGGGTGAAAGTGAGGCTATTTTCCCAGAGACAACAGCGATTGGAAGTCTAGCTCATTACATCACCCATGCCGACAGCAAACATTTCCAACCAATGAATGTCAACTTTGGGATTATCAAGGAGTTGGAAGGCGAACGTATCCGTGATAAGAAGGCTCGTTATGAAAAAATTGCAGAGCGTGCCCTCAGCGATTTAGAGGAATTTTTGACTGTCTAATTTTTTTGAAAGAATCGCTCATGATACTATAAAAATCTTAGAAATTGTGATAAAATAGGTAGGATAAAAGAAGGAGAGTGAAAATGGCGAATCCCAAGTATAAACGTATTTTAATCAAGTTATCAGGTGAAGCCCTTGCCGGTGAACGTGGCGTAGGGATTGATATCCAAACAGTTCAAACAATCGCAAAAGAGATTCAAGAAGTTCATAGCTTAGGTATCGAAATTGCCCTTGTTATCGGTGGAGGAAATCTCTGGCGTGGAGAACCTGCAGCAGAAGCAGGTATGGACCGCGTTCAGGCAGATTACACAGGAATGCTTGGGACTGTTATGAATGCTCTTGTGATGGCCGATTCATTGCAACAAGTTGGTGTTGATACGCGTGTGCAAACAGCTATTGCAATGCAACAAGTGGCAGAGCCTTATGTCCGTGGACGTGCCCTTCGTCATCTTGAAAAAGGCCGTATCGTTATCTTTGGTGCCGGAATTGGTTCACCTTACTTCTCAACAGATACAACAGCGGCCCTTCGTGCAGCTGAAATCGAAGCGGATGCTATCCTTATGGCTAAAAATGGGGTCGATGGTGTTTACAATGCCGATCCTAAGAAGGACAAGACAGCCGTTAAGTTTGAAGAATTGACCCACCGTGACGTTATCAATAAAGGTCTTCGTATCATGGACTCAACTGCTTCAACCCTCTCAATGGATAACGACATTGACTTGGTTGTCTTCAACATGAACCAACCAGGCAACATCAAACGTGTCGTATTTGGTGAAAATATCGGAACAACAGTTTCAAATAATATCGAAGAAAAGGAATAAGAAAGATTATGGCTAACGCAATTATTGAAAAAGCTAAAGAGAGAATGACCCAGTCTCACCAATCACTTGCTCGTGAATTTGGTGGTATCCGTGCTGGTCGTGCCAACGCAAGTTTACTCGACCGTGTACATGTAGAATACTATGGAGTAGAAACTCCTCTTAACCAAATTGCTTCAATTACCATTCCAGAAGCGCGTGTTTTGTTGGTAACACCATTTGACAAGTCTTCATTGAAAGACATCGAACGTGCCTTAAACGCTTCTGATCTTGGTATCACACCAGCTAACGATGGTTCTGTAATTCGTTTGGTTATCCCTGCTCTTACAGAAGAAACTCGTCGTGACCTTGCTAAAGAAGTGAAGAAAGTCGGTGAGAATGCTAAAGTGGCTGTCCGCAATATCCGTCGCGATGCTATGGATGAAGCTAAGAAACAAGAAAAAGCAAAAGAAATCACTGAAGACGAATTGAAGACTCTTGAAAAAGACATTCAAAAAGTAACAGATGATGCTGTTAAACACATCGACGACATGACTGCCAACAAAGAGAAAGAACTCTTGGAAGTCTAAAAATAAACAGAAAAACTCAGTTGGCATTGCTGGCTGAGTTTTGTTCGAAAGAAGGAAATATGAATACAAATCTTGCAAGTTTTATCGTTGGACTCATCATCGATGAAAACGACCGTTTTTACTTTGTTCAAAAGGATGGCCAGACCTATGCTCTTACCAAGGAAGAAGGTCAACATACAGTAGGGGATACGGTTAAAGGTTTTGCCTACACGGATATGAAGCAAAAACTCCGCTTGACAACTCTAGAAGTGACTGCCACTCAGGACCAATTTGGTTGGGGACGTGTCACAGAAGTTCGTAAAGACTTGGGTGTCTTTGTGGATACAGGCCTTCCTGACAAGGAAATCGTTGTGTCACTCGATATTCTCCCTGAGCTCAAGGAACTCTGGCCTAAGAAGGGTGATCAACTCTACATCCGTCTTGAAGTGGACAAGAAAGATCGTATCTGGGGACTCTTGGCTTATCAAGAAGACTTCCAACGTCTGGCTCGACCTGCCTACAACAACATGCAGAACCAAAACTGGCCAGCCATTGTATACCGCCTCAAGCTGTCAGGAACTTTTGTTTACCTGCCAGAAAATAACATGCTTGGTTTTATCCATCCTAGCGAGCGCTATGCAGAGCCACGTTTAGGGCAAGTTTTAGATGCGCGTGTCATTGGTTTCCGCGAAGTGGACCGCACTCTGAACCTCTCCCTCAAACCACGTTCATTTGAAATGTTGGAAAATGATGCCCAGATGATTTTGACTTATTTGGAAAGCAATGGCGGTTTCATGACCTTGAATGATAAGTCATCTCCAGATGACATCAAGGCAACCTTTGGCATTTCTAAAGGTCAGTTCAAGAAAGTTTTAGGTGGTCTTATGAAGGCTGGTAAAATCAAGCAAGACCAGTTTGGGACAGAATTGATCTAGGGTGACATATGAGAAAATCATTTTACACTTGGCTCATGACCGAGCGCAATCCTAAAAGTAACAGTCCCAAAGCTATCCTAGCAGACCTAGCCTTTGAAGAATCAGCTTTTCCAAAACACACAGATGATTTTGATGAGGTGAGTCGCTTTTTGGAAGAACATGCCAGTTTCTCTTTTAACCTAGGAGACTTTGACGCTATCTGGCAAGAATACTTAGAACACTAGCATGATTCATTGGGTTTGGGCTAGTAATTTCTCCATCCCTTTGCTATAATAAAAAGAAATAAAAGGATTAGAGAGGTTCTTTATTTGAAGGAACATTCAATAGACATTCAACTGAGTCATCCAGATGACCTGTTTCATCTTTTTGGTTCCAATGAGCGCCATCTTCGTTTGATGGAAGAAGAGCTTGATGTGGTGATTCATGCTCGTACAGAGATTGTACAAGTCTTGGGGGGGGAGTCAGCTTGTGAGGAAGCTAGACAAGTTATTCAAGCCTTGATGGTTTTGGTAAATCGTGGAATGACAGTCGGCACACCAGATGTAGTGACTGCGATTAGCATGGTCAAAAACGATGAAATCGACAAATTTGTCGCCCTTTATGAAGAAGAAATTATCAAGGATAATACAGGGAAGCCTATCCGTGTCAAAACACTAGGTCAAAAACTTTATGTGGACAGTGTTAAACAGCATGATGTGACCTTTGGAATTGGGCCAGCAGGTACAGGGAAGACCTTTCTTGCAGTGACCTTAGCAGTGACTGCACTTAAACGTGGGCAAGTCAAGAGGATTATCTTGACACGTCCAGCGGTGGAAGCAGGAGAGAGTCTAGGTTTTCTTCCGGGTGATCTTAAGGAGAAGGTAGATCCTTACCTTCGACCTGTTTATGATGCTTTGTATCAGATTCTGGGGAAAGACCAAACAACTCGACTCATGGAGCGTGAAATTATTGAGATTGCGCCCCTTGCCTATATGCGTGGACGGACCTTGGATGATGCCTTTGTCATTCTCGATGAGGCGCAAAATACGACCATTATGCAGATGAAGATGTTTTTGACTCGTTTAGGTTTTCATTCTAAGATGATTGTCAATGGAGATATCAGTCAGATTGACCTGCCACGCAATGTCAAGTCCGGTTTGATTGATGCCCAAGAGAAACTCAAGAACATTCACCAGATTGACTTTGTTCATTTTTCAGCCAAGGATGTGGTTCGCCACCCAGTTGTCGCTCAGATTATCCGAGCCTATGAACCAGAACCGGTTAAAAAAGAAGAGAGTGAAGAATTAGATTCTCAACCTCTATATGAAGGATAGTTCTTTTGTACTTAAAGTTATCTCAATACTAAATCTATAGTAGATTGAAGCTAGAATAGTACGTTGTGACTGCTAAAACATTTTTAGAAATTAATTTGACTTTCCTGATTGATTTGTTTATATCTTATTTCAATCTACTATAAGTTTGCTTTTTAAATGTTTTATTCAATATCCTTATATTAGATTAGAAAGGTTTCAAGTGGAAGAAACGTATGGAATCAATCTTTTTAAAACTAGCTCAGTATCCCATAGTCGAGACAGAGCGTTTGTTGCTTAGACCTGTAACTTTGAATGATGCGGAAGCAATGTTTGACTATGCCTCGGACAAGGATAATACACGTTACACTTTTTCAACCAATCAAAATGTAGAAGAAACCAAGAATAATATTGCTCAGTTCTACTTGGCTAATCCCTTGGGACGCTGGGGGATTGAATTAAAAGATAACGGCAAGTTTATCGGAACCATTGACTTGCACAAGATTGATCCTGTTCTTAAGAAGGCAGCTATTGGCTACATTATCAATAAAAAGTATTGGAATCAAGGATTGACGACAGAAGCCAATCGTGCCGTAATTGAGCTAGCTTTTGAGAAGATAGGAATGAATAAGTTAGTTGCTTTACACGATAAGGCTAATCCCGCGTCAGGAAAGGTCATGGAGAAATCAGGCATGCGTTTTTCCCACGAAGAAGCTTATGCTTGTATGGACCAGCATGAAAAAGGCCGAATCGTGACAAGAGTTCATTATGTCTTGACCAAGGAAGACTATTTTGCAAATAAATAAGCAGTTGAAAAGAAATTTTTCGACTGTTTTTTCTTCCTCTTACGAATAATCTAAGAGAGGAGAAAATATGGAAGCAATTATCGAGAAAATCAAAGAGTATAAAATCATCGTCATCTGTACTGGTCTGGGCTTGCTTGTAGGCGGATTTTTCCTGCTAAAGCCAGCTCCACAAACACCTGTAAAGGAAACGAATTTGCAGGCTGAAGTTGCAGCTGTTTCCAAGGATTTGGTATCCGAAAAGGAAGTGAACAAGGAAGAGAAGGAAGAACCCCTTGAACAAGATCTAATCACAGTAGATGTCAAAGGTGCTGTCAAATCGCCAGGGATTTATGACTTGCCTGTAGGTAGTCGAGTCAATGATGCTGTTCAGAAGGCTGGTGGCTTGACAGAGCAAGCAGACAGCAAGTCGCTCAATCTAGCTCAGAAAGTTAGTGATGAGGCTCTGGTTTACGTTCCTACTAAGGGAGAAGAAGCAGTTAGTCAACAGACTGGTTCGGGGACAGCTTCTTCAACAAGCAAGGAAAAGAAGGTCAATCTCAACAAGGCCAGTCTGGAAGAGCTTAAACAGGTTAAGGGACTGGGAGGAAAACGAGCTCAGGACATTATAGACCATCGTGAGGCAAATGGGAAATTCAAGTCGATTGATGAACTCAAGAAGGTCTCTGGCATTGGTGCTAAGACCATAGAAAAGCTAAAAGACTATGTTACAGTGGATTAAGAACATCCCCATTCCCCTAATTTACCTGAGTTTTTTGTTACTTTGGTTTTATTACGCTATTTTCTCAGCATCCTATCTTGCTTTGTTGGGCTTTGTTTTTCTGCTAGTCTGTCTCTTTTTCCAATTTCCATGGAAATCAACAGGCAAAGTTTTAGTGATTTGTGGAGTCTTTGGCTTCTGGTTTCTGTTTCAAAATTGGCAACAGAGCCAAGCGAGTCAAAATCTGGCGGATTCTGTTGAAAGGGTACGGATTCTGCCTGACACTGTTAAGGTCAATGGTGATAGTCTGTCCTTTCGCGGCAAGGCTGATGGACGCATTTTTCAAGTCTATTATAAACTCCAGTCCGAGGAGGAGAAAGAAGCCTTTCAAGCTTTAACCGACCTGCATGAGATAGGACTAGAAGGGAAGCTTTCGGAGTCAGAAGGGCAGAGAAATTTTGGTGGCTTTAATTACCAAGCCTATCTGAAGACTCAGGGAATTTACCAGACTCTCAATATCAAAACAATCCAGTCACTTCAAAAGATTGGCAGTTGGGATATAGGAGAAAACTTGTCCAGTTTACGTCGAAAGGCTGTGGTTTGGATTAAGACGCACTTTCCAGACCCTATGCGCAATTACATGACAGGACTCTTGCTGGGACATCTGGACACCGACTTTGAGGAGATGAATGAGCTTTATTCCAGTCTAGGAATTATCCACCTCTTTGCCCTATCTGGCATGCAGGTAGGTTTTTTCATGAACGGATTTAAGAAACTTCTCTTGCGATTGGGCTTGACCCAAGAAAAGTTGAAATGGCTGACTTATCCCTTTTCCCTTATCTATGCGGGACTAACTGGATTTTCAGCATCGGTTATTCGCAGTCTCTTGCAAAAGCTACTGGCTCAACATGGGGTTAAGGGCTTGGATAATTTTGCCTTGACAGTGTTTCTCCTCTTTATTGTCATGCCAAACTTTTTCTTGACAGCAGGAGGAGTCTTGTCCTGCGCTTATGCTTTTATCCTGACCATGACCAGCAAAGAAGGGGAGGGGCTCAAGGCTGTTGCTAGTGAAAGTCTAGTCATCTCCTTGGGCATATTGCCCATTCTATCCTTCTATTTTGCGGAATTTCAACCTTGGTCCATCCTCTTGACCTTTGTCTTTTCCTTTCTATTTGACTTGACCTTCTTACCGCTCTTGTCTATCTTATTTGCCCTTTCCTTTCTCTATCCAGTCATTCAACTGAATTTTATCTTTGAATGGTTGGAGGGAATGATTCGCTTGGTCTCGCAGATGACAAGTAGGCCGTTTGTCTTTGGACAACCTAATGCATGGTTTTTAATTTTATTGTTAATTTCCTTGGCTTTGGTCTATGATTTGAGGAAAAATATCAAAAGAGTAGCTGGCTTCAGCTTACTTATTGTGGGTCTCTTTTTCTTGACCAAGCATCCACTGGAAAATGAAATTACCATGCTGGATGTGGGGCAAGGAGAAAGTATTTTCCTAAGGGATGTAACTGGGAAGACCATTCTCATAGATGTAGGTGGCAAGGCAGAATCTGATAAGAAAATTGAAAAATGGCAAGAAAAGGCGACGACCAGCAATGCCCAGCGAACCTTGATTCCCTATCTCAAAAGTCGAGGAGTAGCCAAGATTGACCAGCTGATTTTGACAAATACGGACAAGGAACATGTTGGAGATTTGTTGGAGGTGACCAAGGCTTTTCATGTAGGGGAGATTTTAGTATCAAAAGGAAGTCTGAAACAGAAGGAATTTGTGGCAGAACTACAGGCGACTCAAACCAAGGTGCGCAGTGTGACAGCAGGAGAGAACTTGCCAATTTTTGGAAGTCAGTTAGAAGTCCTATCTCCAAGGAAAATTGGAGATCATGAAGATACCCTGGTTTTGTATGGAAAACTCTTGGATAAAAACTTTCTTTTCACTGGAAATTTGGAGGAGAAAGGAGAGAAGGACATGCTGAAGCACTATCCTGACCTAGAAGTGGATGTTTTGAAAGCTAGCCAACATGGCTCTAAAAAATCATTAAGTTCAGACTTTTTAGAACAGCTCAAACCAGAGATGACTCTCATCTCAGTTGGAAAGAACAATCGAACGAAACTCCCCCATCAGGAAACTTTGACACGACTGGAAGGTATCAATAGCAAAGTTTACCGAACTGACCAGCATGGAGCTATACGGTTTAAAGGTTGGAATAGTTGGAAGATTGAAAGCGTTCGATAGGAAAGATAAATATTATTATTAGACTTCCTGCGAAACAAAATATGGTATAATAGTTCTATGAATTATGAAGCAAGTAAACAACTAACTGATGCACAATTTAATCGTCTTGTTGGTGTTCAGCGCACGACTTTTGAAGAGATGTTAGCTGTATTAAAAATTAAACACGCAAAAGATGGATAAAAACCTAAATTAAGCCTAGAATACCTTCTTATGGCGACTTCAATATGTGCGAGAATATCGAACTTATGAACAAATTGCGGCTGATTTTGGTATCCACGAAAGCAACTTAACCCATCGGAGTCAATGGGTTGAAGTAACTCTTGTTCAAAGTGGTTTTACGATTTCAAGACCTCCTCTCAGTTCTGAGGACACGGTAATGATTGATGCGACGGAAGTAAAAATCAATCGCCCTAAAAAAACAATTAGCGAATG